>DASTCR010000068.1:0-2312 GCA_035710925.1 Nitrososphaeraceae archaeon
AAGCCCAAATCCAAAAAACATGATTCGTAATTGCTGCAGTATATCCCTGTGGATACTAGATAATGATGTACTGATAAAAAGCCACCCCAATCCATACTTCCTAGTAGTCCTGACTGCGTCAAGCAAAGTTAGTCTCAATTGCTCGAGATTAGGATCACTAAATTCATCTTTTCTTGCATATCTGTGGGCTTCGTCCAGAACAACTAGGGTGTTTAATGAAGTATTCTTCTGCCATGTTTTTTCGCCCAGGCTAACCAGACCTTTAAGCAATCTCTTTAGTATCAATGATTGAATAGTTTGATTCCAATATCTTAGTTGCATATTGTGAGCAGTTTGTTCAGAAAGATCTACAACAATAAGTGGTTTTAATTTCCATGAGAACTTTTCTAAAAGATCATCAATTGTTATAGCATCCTGTCTGTCTTCAAATAGACTACAAATTGGAACCCAGAATTGAGAATACAAATTATCCAAATTTTTTTCATCGAGATTCGAAACGAGATTATTAAGTCTCTTTCTTGGTTCTGGAGTAGAAAATATAAGAAGCTGAATTTCTTCCTTGCGCAATTCATTCATGAAAAGATCGAACGACTCTCTTTTTATTAATTTAGTCAAAGTCGTTTTGTTTCTAAGTTTAGGTATCAATGCATCAACGGCAAATCCCTTATTTAGCCCTTTAATTGTTAGCTGATGAAAGATTTGTGATTCCAGTAAGATTTCTTCAAATAATGTCCATCTATCTAAAACAAGATTTCTAACATTTATTGATACGACTTGTTTATTTAGAGAATTCATTATTTTTTTCATATTGAAATTAGAATCGGAATTCGAATATTCCTTGTCCCCGTTACTGCTATAGTCATTTGAAAAACTTTTAGAAAACTCTCCTACGGGATCTAGTACCAGTAAGCCCATCTGACGAAACTTAGAGTACGCAGTCAGAATCATTTTCGCCAGAGTTGATTTTCCAGATCCAGTTATTCCAAAAACTCCCAGATGATAGGCTTCTCCAGCACCATTCTCTCCGTAATCAAAATGCTTAAACCACATTGGCAATTTGGTTTTGGAACCATAACTATTCCCCAAATAGAGCAAGCTATTCTTTTGCTTTTCTAAAATAGTACTTAGAATGTCATCATTTACTTGATAAACATACGTTCCTGTTGGTGGAACTGTGCCTAATAAGCTGGGTTCAACTAGATCCTCAGAACTGGTAAATATTGCGCTACAAAGTAGCTTTCCTACGTGAACATCCTGTATTCCACTAATAGGATTAACTGAACCTCTTTTTCGTGCTACGGATTTTATTGTGGGATCCTCTAATAAAAAGTTCTTAAGCGTTATTTCTATAATTTGACCAATCGCATAATGATTTTTTGAGTCCTGTAAATATTTGAAAATGGCCAATTCGCCGACAAGTTGTCTTGTGACGGAAGATTCCAATACATCTAGTGCAAGTTCGATTGTTGAAGAGGGTGATCCAATTGTTCCTAAAATGGAACTATTTTTAAGAAAATAATTAATCTTCTTGTCGATGGAATTCTCCAAACTTATTTCCAAAACTATGATCCTCCTTCGGTTCTGTATGAATGCATCATGAAAAATATATCTTTTTCATTGTTATCAGCGAGCTCAGTCATTTGTTTCATTATAATTTGTTTATATGCCGGAATAGCTGGAGCCATATGCTTTGCTATTCTATCAGCCATATAAAGTGGAAAAGGTTCCATGATAGATGGTGTTTGGCATTGGCTCTTCACGTTATATAAAATGGTATCTAGTTTCGATTCGTCACGAGCAACTGCTGATGACATTTCAATCCTTAGGGCGGGACACCAAGGGTGCGGCTTGTAGTAAATGACGGAAAGATTTTTTATTCCCGAAATTACTTGTTGCATCAAAATTTTTAGTTCCTCATCCTCATATGGTAATCTTACGTGCCATCCTTCTTCGCTTGTAAATAATTTTGGACGTGTAAACTCTCCAGGATCTAATATCAAAGTTAGAATTGCTCTATCATCATAATTTTCAGGCCAGTGGAGATTCTTACCAATATCATTTCTTGAGGTATATTTTGGTATTCCGAGAAAGTATTTTTCCGTGTCATGAAACTCCAAAATTTTCTTATATGAAACCAAAAAATTTTTGAAATCTTCCTTAATTTTTTCAGAAGATTTTGTATCAAGAGTTTCTATAAAATTTATGGCCTTGTACATATGGATTAATGCCGTCGTAAGGGAACCGTCAAGATATACTATATCATAGTGCGCATTTGCTGCTAATTTGATCTCCATTTCTACCATGATTGCCCT
>DASTCR010000069.1:0-14514 GCA_035710925.1 Nitrososphaeraceae archaeon
AAAATGCCGCTAATCCATCATCAATACTTCTTTCTTGCAAGCTAATGCTTGAATGGCTTGGTGAGAAAAATCGCGATACAATAGCAGTACGAGAGGCACAAAAGATAGAACGTGCCATAAGAAAACTCTTAAAAAGGAACAAGAAAACAATTGATATAGGGGGAAAATTGTCAACTTCCGAATTTACAGAGGCAGTAATTGGTGAGATGTATTGAACCTAAATTGAGGATACGTCGCAAGTGTTGGTATACCATGTCAAGATGACTAGATGTTTACAATTATCAATTAGGAGATACAACTATGACAAAATGCTCGATCAGGGGTTAACTTTGCAGGGAGGTCTTTTGATCTGAACGTCCATGAGCAAGAGTAAGTAGTCCACAAGGAGAGAGTACTATAGGCTGATATAGGGCACATCTCGATACAATACGATATGCAAGCGAAGAGATGGCTTGACAACGATGTGTCTATGGATGTGCTGCAAAGTCAGACAATAGCCGTAATTGGCTATGGGATTCAAGGCCGTGCACAAGCAACCAATATGAGGGATTCAGGACTTGATGTAATAGTGGGGCTGCGAATGGAAGGAAACAGTTGGGCCAAGGCAGAAAAAGAAGGCCACAAGGTTGCAGAAATAGGGACAGCTTCAAAACAAGCTAGTATTATCCACATTTTGGTCCCAGATATGGAGCAATCAGCAACTTACAGAAAGCACATTGCTATGAATTTAAGCGAAGGCAAGGCTATCAGCTTTTCTCATGGAGCAGCAATACATTGGAAATGGATACAACCCCCAGACAATGTTGACGTAATAATGGTGGCTCCAAAAGGACCAGGACAGAGAGTTCGGGAACTCTACCAGGACGGTTTTGGCACGCCTTCACTGGTTGCCGTTCACCAAGACCCATCCCATCAAGCATGGAAGAAAGTCTTGGCTCTCGCCAAGTCAATAGGAAGTACGCGACCAGGAGTGATTCAAACGACATTCAAGGAGGAAGTCGAAACCGATTGGTTTGGTGAACAGGTTGATCTGTGCGGCGGTGCCCATTCGCTAATCCTGGCCGCGTTTGAAACCTTAGTTGAATCAGGATATCAGCCTGAAGTAGCATATTTTGAGTGTGTACATGAGTTAAAACTCATAGTTGATCTTATTCAACGGTATGGGATAACGGGGATGTATAATCGGGTCAGCGAAACTGCGAGGTACGGTGGACTAAGTAGAGGGCCGCGAATAGTTAACAGAATTGCCAAAGAAAATATGAAAGAGGCGCTGAAGGACATTCAATCTGGTCAGTTCGCCGAGGAGTGGCTAAGTACATATGAGAAGGATGGAAAGAATTCTTTTAACAAGTTCATGAAAGATTTAGAAAATCACCAAGTAGAAAAAGTTGGGAGAGACATGCGCGCCATGATGTGGTCGTCATCCGCCGAAAAAACGTAGATGACTATGTGTTTTTGATCTTCTTTACATTCATGTTAATATGATCAATTATTGTGGATAATGATGTTCCTGGACCAAAGTTTCCGGTGATTCCTTGCTCCTCCAGGATTCTCTTATCGTGTTCAGGTATAATGCCTCCGCCGACTATCAGTACGTTATCCATTCCCCTCTCTTTTAATAGCCTGGCGACTTTCGGAAAAATTGTAAGGTGAGCTCCATTTAACAGGCTCATAGCTACAACATCGACATCTTCGTCTACGGCTATTTTCGCAACTTGTTCGGGCGTACAAAAAAGACCAGAATAAATAACTTCAAAGCCGGCATCCCTTAACGCTCTGCATATAACAAGCGCGCCCCTATCGTGGCCATCGAGCCCTAGCTTTGACACTAACACCCTTACAGGCCTGCGGAAGTTTTGCGGCTGTTCTTGTTGCGCAGACATGGGTATCTCCTCTGTCGCCAGGGCTTAAAATGTTTTATCAAATGCAAGTCTTATGCCGACGATTCATCTTGAACTGCAACCGGGACATTCTTTTACTACGATCGAGCTCCTATCATTACACACCCACAAGTTAATAAGATCCAAACCAAAATTACGTTCATCTAACTAATGCTATCCCATCAGACGTCTAGTATAGTGGAAGGCGTGCTACAGGCTGATAGAAGATCGATATCTAGAGCTATTTCGATAGTAGACAATAATGAAAAGGAATGCCGTGATATTATACAAGCAATCTTTTCGAAAACTGGGAGAGCAAAAACTATCGGGCTAACCGGTTCTGCTGGGGCGGGGAAAAGTACCCTGATAGGCAAGCTTATACCTGAGCTTCACGATATAGGATATACTGTTGCCGTTTTGGCAATAGATCCAACAAGCCCAATAACTGGCGGGGCAATCTTGGGGGACAGGGTAAGAATGCAGTCTGTAACGAGTGACGAAAAAGTATTCATGAGAAGCATTGGATCTCGAGGTTCATTTGGGGGGATCTCACGGTCGCTTCGGAATATAGTAAGAGTGCTAGACGCAGCTGGATATGACCTCATACTTATTGAAAGTGTGGGGGCAGGACAAGTTCAAACTGAGATCTCTCAAATAGTCGATGTTACTGCTGTTGTCTTTACTCCATATACCGGTGACCATATTCAAAACGTCAAAGCTGGTTTGACTGAAGTGGGGGACGTATGTATAGTAAACAAGGCCGATTTGCAGGGAGCGGGACCGCTATACCAATCTCTCCTTGAGTTTTTGTCAGATTCTCAAAACAAACCGCGCGTTATGAAGGTTTCAGCAAAGGTTGGTAAAGGAGTCAAAGAAGTTGCTACGACTCTTGATGAGATATTAAAGCAAATGCGTTCTACAAATCAAACAGAGAATGAACTTAGGAAATTGGACTTTGAACTAAGAGATATGATTTTAAATACGATTGAACAAAAGGTTTCTTCAATGTTGGACAACAACAATGACTATCGCAAAGCCATTGAAAGCCTCGCAAATAAAAAAACAGACCCGTTCCAAGCCATGGATGAAGTTATACGCACGATATCCTGGTGAGGGCTTAAGCTATGTCTACAGATTCACTTAAAACGGATTCTGGTATTCCGGTAAAGCGGGTATACACCAAGAAGAAACCCTCAGACTATATTGAAGACGAAGAACCTGGCAAATTCCCGTACACCCGCGGACTTTATCCCAACATGTACAGAGAGAGGCTCTGGACTATGAGACAGTACAGTGGCTTTGGTAGTGCAGAAGAAACCAACAAGAGATTTAAATTTCTTTTAGAGCATGGTCAGACTGGTCTATCACTTGCATTTGACCTTCCGACCCAAACTGGGAGAGACTCAGACGATCCGCTATCCGAGGGGGAGGTAGGAAGGACCGGCGTGTCAATAAGTTCGATCGAAGATATGTTAACTTGCTTCGACGGAATTCCACTAGATAAAGTCAGCACATCTATGACTATCAATTCTACTGCATCGACTCTTCTCGCCCTGTACGTCACCGTAGCTAATGCACAAGGCGTTCCTATATCTCAAATAAGAGGCACGACTCAAAACGATATCTTGAAGGAGTATATATCGAGAAATACGTATATATATCCTCCAAAACCGTCGCTGCGACTCATTGGGGATATGATTGAGTTTTGTTTCAAAGAAGTTCCTCAGTGGTATCCTATAAGCATATCAGGTTATCACATGCGAGAAGCCGGATCCAATGCTATTCAAGAACTAGCGTTTACCTTTGCTAATGCCATAGAATATATCCAGACCTGTCTTAACAAAGGGCTAAAAGTGGATGATTTTGCCCCGCGTCTTTCCTTCTTCTTTTGTTGTACCATGGAATTTTTCGAAGAGATAGCAAAATTCAGAGCGGCTCGCAGAATTTATGCAAATATAATGAAAAATAGATTCCATGCTAAAAACGCCAAGTCATGGCATTTACGGTTTCACGTACAAACAAGCGGTGAGTCGTTAACAGCTCAACAGGTTGATAATAACATTATCAGGGTCACGTCTCAAGCAATGGCTGCCGTTCTTGGAGGCTGTCAATCATTACATACGAACTCGAGGGACGAAGCACTTGCTCTGCCAACAGAAGAATCAGTAAAAATAGCTCTCAGAACACAACAAGTAATAGCTGCTGAAACAGGCATTGCTAAGACCGTCGATCCGGTTGGTGGTTCCCATTATGTCGAATACCTTACGTCTAGAATAGAAGAGGAGGTTCAAAAATACCTCAAGAAAATTGATCGAATGGGCGGCGCCCTTGTGGCCATTGAAAGAGGTTTTTTTCAAGAGGAAATCAGAAGAAATGCATATAATATGAAGAAGGAAATTGATACTAAAAAGAGGACCATAGTCGGAGTTAATAAGTACCAGGATTCAAGTAGTATTGAGCCAAAGCTTAATGTCATCGATACTGAGATAGAGTCGAAACAAAGGAGCAAGCTAAAAAACCTTAGGGATTCTCGGGATAAATCAAAATTCGAACATTCCATTAGTTCCCTTCAAAAAGCGGCTGAACAAGACGATAAGAATCTGATGCCTTTCATAGTCGAAGCCGTGAGAAATAGGGCAACTTTGGGCGAGATCGCAAATTCCTTTAGAGAAATCTACGGAATATTTGAGCCTAGAGTAACGTTCTAAAATAAACAGAATCCTCCGTCCCGCAGGATACAGTAAATGATAAAAATAAAGGTCTGCTCAGCATTTTGAATAGTTCTCACTAAATAGTATTATATTGAACTTCTCATAATCAGCGTTAGACAAGAATGCGAGTGGACCATGTAGCAATAGCGGTCAACAACGTAGACCAGGCGATCAAGAACTACCAAAAAGTCCTAAACTCCGACAGGATTGAAGTAGAAGTTGTTGAAAATGAGAAGGTTAAAGTTGCTATGATCAATTTGCAAGACACAAGGATAGAACTTATGGAGCCCACAGAGCCTAGCAGCACCATCTCGAAATACCTCGAGAAACATGGTGAAGGAATACATCACATAGCAATAACTGCGGATAACATAGAACAAGACGTATCGAGGGCCTCTGCCAAGGGAATTAAACTCTTAGGAGATCTGAGGGAGGGGTCGTATGGGCGGAAGATCATTTTTCTTCATCCAAAGTCGCTAAATGGTGTATTACTAGAATTGTGTGAGGCACCCCCCCGATAGAGAATCGCTATCAAGTAATTTACTCTCCAGTTTTCCTTCAGAAATTAAGCATTGTTTCATTACAACATGTGTATCTATTTTAAATTTGAACGCATTTTCCGCATCTAATACAACGAACTAATACATGTCCTTCTATCTGTCTAATCCGTTTGAACTTCTTTGACCCGCAACCAGGACAAACAGGACAGGCACGTAGAGGTTTACTCATAGACTAACCAAGGGATCATAGATGTACTCATCGTGTAAAAAAGGATCTTTGGCCTTCCACATGTAGCTATTTTGATTTCCATTCAATATAGAGATATAGAATTACGCTGCTCACGCGATCAGCGACTTATGAACCATTTAACTTCCTGCGCTCAAGCTCATATTTTGCAAGAGTCTTCATGCGGTTGACTCCGTCAATATTGTTGATGATCTCAAATACTGATCTGGAAACGAGGTCACTCCACTTTTGCTCGTTCAGAATTCTGTTACGAATATAGGAACCATTAAACTCTTTTCTGCGTTCGAACCTGGGAGGTCTTACTTCTAGGTGCTGGGAAGCAAGGGTGACAACCAAATCATTGCCGGAATACATGATATTGAATGGCGGTAACATAGAAGCCAATGCAGAGAACCACTTTGCATTATTCTCTTCATCGACAAGAGGTATGATCAAAATCTTCGAAAGATCAAATCCTCCGTCTTTTAGTGCTTTGTGTATCATAAACACCCTCTCTCCTGCGGTGAATGGATTCGCCATGGTATAATTCAGCTGCGCGCTACCTACAACGATTAATGCTTCGCTACAATCCTCCAGTATCTGCTTTATCAAAACCAAGTGCCCGTTATGAAACGGCTGGAACCGACCAATTGCGATACCCCTGAGGTCAGTTTTGTTTTCCATGTACTACCCCATTAGCTTCTTATTTTTCTGAGTTTCTATGATAATGTAACCGAAACATGTAGATGAATGATCCTTTACCTGGCTATTCAGTATACATACATCCATTATTTACTCCTACCTCGACTTTATGGCCTGGGCAATGGGAAAGATAGAATAGTGCTAAGTCACCTAAGGTTTCCCCTTGATGCACCTTTTTGCAAAAATGGGGTCTTGGCTATTTTGTTCACTACTCTCCTTTTGGTTTTGCTCGCTCACTCGATACTCATTATGGACCCCAGAATCTTTTACTCTATTTTGTTCAATTCAAAAAGAACAGGTATCATCTTTATAACTTCATATTAGTTTAGAACAAGATATCACAATTGAAAAGTGTAATTTCAGAAGCCGGATCTCCCGAGAGGGGCGAATTATCATTTCTATGGGCTAAAGACCATATGGGAATACTGAAAAAAATTACTGAGAAGGTCCTAAAAGGGCAGCCTCTTGCCGGCCGCCGGCTGGGTTTCTGTCTTCATATAACTAAAGAGACATCAGTCTTAATCATGGCGGCTCAGGAACTGGGAGCTGAAATTGCAGCCTGTCCGGCAAATCCGCTGACCACACAAGATGATATAGCGTCGTTCCTATGTGAAAAAGGAGTGACGGTTTATGCATGGCGCGGACAAACTGACAAGGAATTCAGGGAATGCTTGAACAAGGTAATACAATTCAAACCAGAAATTGTAACTGATGATGGAGCGGAGCTACATGTTCAGGCAAACAACATAAAGTGCCAGAGCATTCTCGGTGGAACAGAGGAAACTACGACTGGAGTAACTCGCCTGAGAGCATTACAAGGGAAAAATAGCCTTCTCTATCCTGTGATAGGGGTAAATGATGCATCTACTAAATATTTGTTTGATAATCGTTATGGAACAGGCCAAAGTACCATCGATGGACTTATGAGAGCAACAGGAGTTTTTATGGCCGGAAAACACGTTATCGTTTGCGGATATGGGTGGGTAGGGAAAGGTGTTGCTTCCAGAGCAAGCGGAATGGGTGCCATAGTTACAGTTACAGAAATCGATCATATAAGGGCGCTAGAAGCGAGTATGGACGGGTTCGCTGTTAAGAGATTGCTTGACGTTGTTGAAAGCGGAGACATATTTATAACATGTACCGGCCAGACCAAAGTGATCAGAGAAGAGCACTTTCAAAAAATGAAGCAGGGTGCCATCTTGGCCAACGCCGGACATTTTGATGTTGAAATAGACGTGGAGTACCTATTCAAACAAGATTCCAATCCCGTGTGCGTAAGAGCAAACGTGAGTTCATTTAAGATTGCTGGAAAGAAAATCTTTCTTATAGGTAGAGGGAGAGTTGTAAACCTTGTCAGCGGCGAGGGTCATGCCCCCGAAGTTATGTCTTTGTCTTTTGCTAATCAGCTCTTATCAATCCTATACTTATCCAAGTTTCATGGTAAACTAAAAAAAAGGTTGCTCAGAGTCCCGCGACATATAGATAAAGCCATTGCTCGTTACAGTACAGAATCGATGAATATAAGGATAGATAAACTGACTACCGAACAGAAGGCTTACAGGCATTTCATCTGATAAATAAACTCCGGGCTCAGAAAGTTGCAAAAAAGACCACCTCTTAGACCTCACAAAATATAAAATACGATAAAGTTAGCTCAATATGAAATGGTACTGCGCAAGGTGGCTCGCACAGATGAAATTCAAGAGAATATGGGAAAGGAAGTCAAAGTAGAAGATGCTAGGATAGCAATATTTTATACGAAAGGAAAATACTATGCTATTGATGCGCTGTGCAGACATCAGGACGGATCTCTTGCGCCTGGCAAGCTAGACGGTGAGGTAGTAGAATGCCCTCTACATTCGTGGCATTACAATATTAGGACAGGCGAGCTATTGGATTATCTAAAAGGGGTCAAATTAGCAACCCATCAGGTAATTGTTAAAGATAATGATCTTTACTTAGACCTGTAGGGCATCTAAACTTGAGATGCACGTTTAGGAGATCGGGGATGAAAAGAGATTAAGCTGCACAATACACTCTCGAATCGAACGGAAGAATGGCATCCTCTTGGTGACACGGTGAGGATGTATGTTTGTGGCGTAACGGTTTACGACGACTCACACATAGGCCATGCTAGGACAATAATATTCTTCGATGTCCTAAGAAGGTATTTGCTGTTTAAGGGCTATAAAGTACTGTACGTTCAGAATTTCACAGATGTCGATGACAAAATAATCAACAAAGCCAGGGAATTAAATGTCGACCCGGAAACGGTAGCAAATCTATACATAGAGAGGTACTTTTTGGACTTTACGTCATTGAATGTAATGCTAGCCGACAGGTATCCACTTGCTACAAGGCATATCGACGACATGATATCCTATATAAAAATTCTGCTTGAAAAGGGCTATGCTTATGTATCTAACAATGGGGTTTACTTCCACGTCAGGGCCTTTGATAAATACGGTAAGTTGTCAAAAAAGACGATAGAAGAGCTTGAATCAGGATCTAGGATTGAAATAGACCCGCTGAAGCGAGATCCTCTCGACTTTGCACTTTGGAAATTTTATTCGGATAAACCTAATTGGACAAGTCCGTGGGGAAAAGGAAGGCCCGGGTGGCACATTGAATGTTCTGTTATGGCCTCCAAGTACTTGGGCAATTTCTTTGACATTCATGGAGGAGGCAACGATCTAATTTTTCCACATCATGAGAACGAAATCGCGCAGTGTGCGGCTTACTCGGGGAAAGAAATGGCTAGATTTTGGTTACACGTAGGGATGGTTAGTATTAATAGTGAAAAAATGTCCAAATCATTAGGGAACATCATTTCTGTTGCAGAAGCAAGACAGAGATGGGGAGCAAATGCGCTTAGAATTTATTGTATTTCAGCTCATTATTCTAAGCCACTTGACTTTTCTGATGATTCAATTATCTCATGTTTACAAAAATGGCGTCAGATCGAAATATGTGGTTTTGAACTTCGTTTCGCTGAGGGAAAGGGTGGGAGGATTGAAGAAATAAAAAAGCTTTGTCGAGATTCTGTTGAATCGTTTCGCTTGGCTTTGGAGGATGATATGAATACTGCCCTTGCTCTGAGCATATTTATGAGGTTTGTGAATGATATCAACAGGTTTGCCGCAAGCGAGCATTTAACTAGGGATATGGCACAAGTAGCAATAACTGAATTTGACAACTTCCTGGGTGTTCTAGGTCTAAAGCTGGCGGAGCCAACGCAACAGGAAATATTTCAGATCGAAGACCTGTTAAAAGAACGTGATAGGCTAAGACGAGAACACAAGTTTGCCGACTCTGATAACATAAGGAGAAAACTAAGTGATGAATATTCGGTTAGGCTAATTGATCACAAGGCAAGAACGATTTGGATGAAAATCGATGATCCCCATTAGTGTTCGCGGGCAACCATGCCATTTCCCATCAATCATTCTGCTGTAGGAATGTTAAAATATCTTATATTGATGTAAATTAACAGATAGGTCGGAGAGATACGTGTTAATGCAGAGAATTTGCATCTTATGTGAGCGTGACTTGCCCCAAGACAGCAGCATAAGCATTTGTGGTGAATGCATAAAAGTTGCTGACTGTTGTAACGGTCTCGAGAATCTTTCCGAATGATAATGAGGATCAGGAAATTATTCTACCATTTTTAAAGTATCAGAAAGTGTTATTATTCCTGTAACAACTCCCCTCTCGCTCACTAGCACACATTTTGCGAATCTGACTAATGGAATGAGTGTTTTGGCGGGCATACCTCCGTCAACAATCGGAGGAGGCGGCTCCATCATCGATGAGACTTGCATTTTACTAAGTTGTTTCTCCTCCTTCTCTATCATATTTCTTGCCAATCCATCCTCACTGATGAGGCCAATGACATGGGTTCCTTCAAATACCGGAACTTGACTTATGAAGTTGCTCCGCATTTTAATAATTGCTGTATGGAGTGATTCATTTTTCTGGACGTAGATTAGTGTTTGGCTGCAAATATCAATTGCTTTCAATGAATGCTTTTGATCCAAGGAATCCAGTTTTTCAAAAATCCTTCGCGCTGTCTCATAGCTAGGCTTGCACCTGCCGCACTCTATCTGATTTATCATAGACGTGCTGACGCCTGTAAGGTCTGCAAGTGTCCTCTGTGTAATCCCTAAGCGCCTCCTAGTTTGTTTAATATATTCAAGAGTGGGCAACATACGGATTTTGGCCTCCATTTATCACCCCGCCACTCTTATATTCTTGATGTAGAGATAAGTGCTGCAACAGAGACTAGAAGACTGATTCGAACGAGATAGCTCTAAAATGAAACCTTATATTGAGAACTAGTATTTTTTAGCATGGTGACGGTTAGCAAAGTAAATTCTAGTCAGAACTGGGATTCTGTAAAGAGATACAAACTGACAAAAATGCTCAATAAGTTAGGCAACATTTCAGGACACGGCACCGAACTTGTGACAGTTTATGTCCCTCCTAAGAGGCCATTATACGACGTTATCTCACAGCTTAAAAACGAAGCAGGGACAGCTTCTAATATCAAGTCTGATCTTACTAGGACGCACGTCCAAGATGCGCTGAGCAGAACCATTGAATATCTAAAACTCTTTAGGGAAACTCCCGATAATGGTTTAGTTATCTTCTGTGGAGCAATACCTAATCCCCGTGGATTGGGCAACGAAAAGATAGAAATTTACCCGGTTCTCCCTCCAAAGCCTGTCCAAATCAATCTCTATAGATGCGACGACCACTTCTGGATCGACCATTTAAAGGATATGATGAAGGACGATAAGTCAGTGGGGATTTTATCGATCGACACGCAGGAGGCAGGACTGGGCATACTGACAGGTGACAGATGGGAAGTAGTCGACTCGCTGACGTCGGGAGTCTCAGGAAAACATAGACAGGGTGGGCAGTCTGCCAGAAGATTCGAGCGACTCAGAGATAATGAGCTCAATGAGTATTACCGAAGAGTAGCAGAGCATGCTCAGAAGATCTTTATCGACCAATACAATGTAAAAGGTCTTATCGTAGCGGGCCCCGGACCGACCAAAGAAAATTTCCTAAGGGAAGAATATCTAGACTACAGGTTACAGAAAAATGTAATTATAACGATGGACACGTCATACTCTGGCGGCGAAGGCGTCCGAGAGATAATAGATAAAGTTAACGAACAGGGTGTAATGACCGAATATCGTCTAATGGAAGAAAAAAAAATCATTAAGAAGTTTATGGGCGAGGTTTTTTCGAACAGAGGACTAGGCATCTATGGCGTTAAGGAGGTCACAAATGCTGTACAATCTGGCATTGCAGATATTGTAATCGTAGCAGATAATGTCACGTACCTAGTAGTGGAGTCGAAATGTAAAAAATGTGAACATCTAGATCAAACAGTCATTGACAGATCCTCTTCGGTTACAACCAGACAGCAGATTATGGCAAAACCATGTCCTATGTGCGGATCTACTGACTACGATATAAGCGAGAAGGACATAGTTGAACACCTAGAGGAACTAACAGCAGTCACAGGCACTAGGCTTGAAGTCATATCAGCTCAAACAGAGGAGGGAAACCAACTAGCAAGTCTTGGAGGAATTGGAGCAATTTTGCGCTTTAAACCAGTGAGTAATATCTGAGTATCTTTAAATCGTTTACGCGACGAGGTTAGATCTTGTTATGTACAGAGGAAACAAGCCTAACCAGCCTGTTAGGGTCATGATTATTGAAGATGATGAAGACATTCTTCTCCTCTACAAAGACTATCTGAAGAAAAAAGGACATACCATAATTGTTAGCTCTACTACTGCCGACGAGGCACTAAGGGATTATGACGATTACAAACCAGACTTAGTAATAGTCGACTTCAAGCTTCGTGGGCAAAAAAATGGTCTGCAGGCTGCAAGCGAAATCGTGGCTAAGCACTCAAGAGCTAAAATTCTCATTATCACTGCATTTGATCAAGTAAGAGAAGAAATGGATGAGACAGGTCTTTCTAGGAAAGATGTCACTGTCTTAATTAAGCCAATAAAGCTATCGCATTTGGGCGAAATCGTTTCAAGACTTTCGGACGACCAACAACATCCTGCGTGAATGATTATAGCAGGAAAACATAAGCTAGCTTCTATATTGTCTTATCTCCGTACTTTTGTAGGCACTCAATACTGATCGAATTTTCTGCGCAGTTATTGTCATCTGCTCCATATTACCCACAGTTCTGCTAGGCCATTTGCCGCCCCGGCTGTCATTTGCAAACCTCGGAACTATATGTACATGAACATGAGGAATTATTTGGTTCGCCGCCCTTCCATTATTTTGTCCAATGCTAAAGCCATCAGCATTGACTGCTGAAGCAATTGCCTTTGAGATCATATGAACGACTGAATAAAGGTGGCCTACCTCTTGAGGATCCATGGAAAGCAAGCTCTCGTGGTGGAGTTTTGGGACTACGAGAGCGTGTCCCAAATTGATTGGGTATTTGTCCATTATAGCAATATAGTTCTCATCCTCATATAGTATGATGGCTGGGAGTTTGCTTTTTATGATAGAACAAAAAAGGCAAGGGCGAGCCATGTTACAATAAAAACCTGTGGGAGCATTTTATAGGTTTACAGCGGTACAGGATTTGAATTCTACTGATTCGCAGAGCACCAGGTCTAGTGCCACTGTTGCTCAATTTAAATATATCATAAACTCTTAAGGTATGACATGGCTGAAACGATTGAGCTCGAAAACTTCAGTGTTATGTTTTCTTTTCATTGTCCCAAATGTGATTATCTTAATGAGGAAGTATCCTCAAACGATCTCTTAAGCGGTAATTCCGAATGTGGCATGTGTGAAACTGTTTTCAAAGTTGAAGGGTTGGAGGCCGTAAAAATATCAGCTACTCTAGACTAAAACGAGTTGAAGGCGTTTATTTAGACAAAGAATTTTAGGGTACCCAGAACAGTTATCATTATGAATCTTAGAAGTAGGGAGACCATTAGTGGAGCTGCTAGGGCTCCGCATCGCGCTATGTACAAGGCGATGGGATTGAATGACGAAGACCTCGCAAAGCCACTCGTGGCTGTCTGTTCTACATCCAATGAAGCTACACCTTGTAATATTCATTTGGGAAGGCTGGCACAATCAACAAAGCACGGAGTCAGCGAGGCAGGCTGTACTCCTAGGGAGTTTACCACTATTGCAGTGTCTGATGGCATAGCAATGGGTCACGAAGGAATGAAAGCATCCTTAGTGAGTAGGGAAATCATAGCAGACTCCATAGAGATCATGATGATAGCACATCAGTATGATGCGATTATCGGAATTGCTGGTTGTGACAAAAGTCTTCCAGGAACCCTTATGGGACTTGCAAGGGTCAATGTGCCTTCTATTTTCTTATACGGGGGAACTATTCTGCCTGGTAGGTGGAATAATTGTGACGTTACAATCCAAGATGTGTATGAGGCCGTGGGGGCATATGAAGTTGGAAAATTAAACCTAGAGCAGCTCACTACCTTGGAAAATTCAGCATGTCCGTCTGCGGGGTCTTGTGGCGGGATGTACACAGCTAATACAATGGCTTCTGTTAGCGAAGCTCTGGGAATGTCGTTGCCCGGGAGTTCTTCCGCCCCTGCCGAAAGCCATAGAAGGATTGATATCTCGCAATTAACAGGAAAATCAATACTACCATTAATGGAGAGCGATATTAAGCCCCGAGATATTTTGAGCTTTGAAGCGTTCGAAAATGCTATATCTATTGTGAATGCAATAGGTGGCTCCACAAATGCGGTTCTACATCTATTTGCGCTTGCAAGAGAGACAGGAGTCAAGCTGAAAGCCGATGATTTCGAAACAATAAGAAGACGAACCCCGCACATTGCTGATATGCGGCCGGGAGGAAAGTACGTAATGGCTGATCTAGATAGAGTTGGAGGTATCCAGTTGGTCCTTCAAAAATTGCTCAATAAAGGAGTCCTCAACGGTAACACACTAACTGTCACAGGAAAAACAATGAAAGAAAATCTTGAGTCGGCAAGATTCCCACATGAGGGTGAAGCCGCTACAATAGTAAAGAACATCGAGGATCCAATCAGCAGAGAGGGAACGCTAAAGATTCTAAAGGGATCCTTGGCACCTGAGGGTGCTGTAGTCAAAATTGCAAACTTAAAAAACATGACATTCAATGGAAAGGCCAAGGTATACAACTCCGAAGAGTCGGCGTTTGAGGCTATATCTAAAAGTGAAATAGAAATCGGGGATGTACTTGTAATAAGATACGAAGGTCCAAAAGGAGGACCTGGAATGAGAGAGATGTTATCAGCCACTGCCGCACTGGTTGGTCAGGGGATTTCGGATGGTGTAGCAATGGTCACAGATGGTAGGTTCTCTGGGGCTACAAGAGGATTCATGATTGGACATGTTTCGCCAGAGGCTATGGTGGGCGGTCCTATTTCTCTTGTCAAAAATGGCGATAAGGTGAACATAGACATCAAGCGTGGAACGATAGA
>DASTCR010000070.1:0-3312 GCA_035710925.1 Nitrososphaeraceae archaeon
AAAATATAGTTTCTTAGACGCGTATTCATCTTTCAGAAATAATCTATCGAGAGGATAAGACTTTTTGCTTGCTATTTGGTTGATCAATGTATCTATTGAAAACCTACACCATTGTATGTCCTGAATGTGATTTCGAATTTCCGAGCTATGAAAAATATATTAACCACGTATTTAGGGACCACGAAGACCAGCCATCCTTAAGAATGAGAGCCCTAGTGAGAAAAAATGACGAATAAGGGTTAGAATGGTTTACACAAAAATTCCAGAGTGTCCTTCCTCTGCCGATAAAGTAGATAATGAAAACATATCAAAATCGTGTTTTAGTCATACAATAAGTACTTTTTTTCGTGTTTTTAGTTATGATGTTCAACATTCAATTAGGTAATGTAAAAATTTAATAAATAGAATACCTATAGTAATACATGTCTATCATTCCGATCACGGAAGACAACCAAATCAGTCCCTTTGCCCTAACTATTTGCCCAAAATGCGGTAGGTTAGTGAAGCCGAACAACCAATGCGAATGTGACATCATTTTTCAATTGCTCAAGAAAAAGTGATTGATTTTGTTAGTCAGGCAGGGAGCCTTTGGAGTCTCCTATCATCGGCAGGTGTTAATGTTTTGCTATTGCTCCACTAGTTGGAGATACCCCATATCTTTATGTCTCTCAACATTATTTGGTTGGATCTTATCTAAATCTCTTCGATTTGGATATGATATAAAATGCATGTGCCGAAATAAGAAACGCAGCTAGGGTCATTTTTGTCGCAAATATAAGATTCCATGGGGTCTCGGGATTGGGATATGGAACACTAATACCTTCAAGTCTAAATTCGCCACTTATTACCTCGTTAGTGAGAAAGGAATTCCATAGGACAGAATTGTAAACAAATTCGTACAATGTGATTACTGCAATTGCTAAAATAAATAGCTGGCACAGTGACTTTAATGATTCAGGAATGACGTTTACTCTTTCCCCGGCAAGTTTGGTCACGCAGAACCATGAGACAACTGAAGCTATCATCAAATACGTAACCAGCTTTGGAGATCCTTGAATTGGGAATTCTGTTCTGACTAATATCTCTCCAATGACCAATCTGTTGTTCTTTAGGTATTCTCCTGCACTGATGTGCAGGGCATAAAAACAAATCGATAGCATTACAATAGCAGAAACGTAAAAGGCGATAATGAAGACCGTTCTAGTCCTTTGCTCTTCGATTTGATGATTAAATTGCCTCACTATCTTGTTTTAATGTAAAGTACCGTGATATAAAACATGGTGGGACCAACCCCAAGACCATTCTTGCACAAAGAAAAGCTAACACGAAACGAACTCTGTTGCAAGCCTCTGATGCTGATAAAGTTTCCCAATTGTCTCGTTCCTGGCAGCACTTACTATATATTTAGTTATTGTACAGCAAAATTAGGATTTATCGGGTGTTTGTATACGACTGATACTTTGAGGGCCGAGCTTCACTGTCATAACAATTATTCCAATTATCGAAGCACCTCCTCCCGCATCCCATTTGATTGCGGTGTAAGCATACAAGATCAATTTGAGGCGGCGTTGAGAAATGCTGTCGATATACTTTTTGTTACAAACCATAATACTCTCGATGGTTACAATCAGATGGTTGAATATCAACAGAATCATTGCAAGTATGGGAGCATTAAGGTCTATCCTGCAGAGGAGGTTACTATAAATAATCAGGGACATGTAATTGCTTTTGGTATAAATAAAGATATTAGACCGGGAATGACTCTTGAAGAAACGTTAGATGAAATAAAGCGACAAAATGCAATTTCATGCGCTGCCCACCCATTTGCTGTTTCCAATGGTATACGGGAAAAAGCAGCTATGTGTGATATGATTGAATCCTTTAATAGTAACAATCTGGACCATTTTTCTAATATGGTAGCAGATAATTTTGCTATCGAAAACAGACTAGCGACAATAGCAGGAAGTGACTCACATATTAAGTCCACTTTAGGCAGATGCATAAACACTATCGAAGTAGAAAACAACCTCGATTCGGTCCTGCAAGGTATGAAGCGCGGAAATTTCAAAATTGAAAAGGCGGACTATGTGACTAAGCGAGAGGTATTTGAACACGCACACTATGTTCTATCATGCTCTAACAATTTGCTTTTGGATTACTTTCTTGAACATCATCCCCATTTCTTTCGGGCTGCTAAATGGGGCTTGAATTCCTACATTTCAAATCCTGATAAAAAATTGTGGTCGGCACTTGGGGGACTTGGACTCTATTTAACCAAGAGGGCGTCTAAGAAAGTGAATATAAAAGGGCATGATCCGCACGTATTTGAACAAAGATCATGGCGAACACTGATTTCTATGAGCCTAGTTCCGTAATGAAATCATTCTAACTCATTATGCGGTTTAGGCCCGCTCTTTGCTAATAGCAATACTCGATTAATCCTTAGTTATTTTTTCTGTCAGCTCGCGCATTATCCACCTACTCACCAAAACTATTCCAAAAAGCGGAAAGCTTGCTATGAACAGATACGGAAATATTGCAATATAGATCGACGGCTGAAACAGGTCCAAAGCTATTGTTACTCTTCTCCTTAACTGACCTAATCTTAGTGTGACCAGGTTCAATTAAATGTTTGTGCCAATACCTATTCTTATATTGATTAGAGTGCTCACACGTATGACAGTGATTTATCTGCTAGTTCACTTCGTTTCTAGTTCACTTGATAGTATTATTACTTTTGAGATATTTTAATTTCTCTTGCGATAAAAAATGCAGCTTTTTTCTGCCGTGTTTTGTTCCTGAAGAAAACGTGCGTTAAGCGATAGTGTATGTTCGATAGGTTAAAAATTGGAAGTAGAAATTCTTATCTGTTACCTTTAATTGTGCGTGCTAGTTATAATGTCCGGAAATACAGTCAAGATTTGGAAACCTGTTGTTAGCAGATCCATTAGAACTGGGATATGTTGTTTGCCGATGATATAGATGTCATAGATTATTATTCCGTTTCAGTTTCTGCAGAGGGCACACGGGTACCAAAACAGACAGTTCTGGATTTTGATGTTCACGAACCATTTCTCAAAGTAAAAAAATGGAACTAGGGATTAATAGCATGCAGGGCTAAGGCTTCCAGATCATAAGTAGTAATATTTTAGAATAAAGCTTCATTATAGGATCTACTTGCGAGAACATATTAGAAATGATGAGTTTAATAATAATGCTGACCCCAGACACAAGGTTGTTGAGGACATGGGAGGTTCGCCTGAGTCTAGGAAGACCTGGATCATAGAATGGAAAAAGGTGTTTGGCAAGACC
>DASTCR010000071.1:0-3824 GCA_035710925.1 Nitrososphaeraceae archaeon
AAGGTAGTATGTAGAATCTGTGGTCACAAAAAGGAATATCATTACGAGAAAGAACCAGTCGGTGATCTACCACTTCCCAATATAGGATGCAATCAATGCAATAGTGAGTACCGTGCGTGTCCAGGATTCTCTAGGAAAAAATAATAAAATGACTAGGTTTCATTGAGACTATAATGTAGGGCTGTTGTATCAGTCATAGAAATGCTATTATTCGGGCCTGTCCTTTTTGAGAATCTGTCTGACGGTTTTGCCTGTCGGAGTTTTTGGCAGGTCATCCACAATTTTTATTTCTTTAGGGCATGCAAACTTGCCAATACTATTTTCAATACACTGCATAATCTCTTTTTTTAACCTACTTACGCCTTCTCTATCTCTGATACAGTTTTCATATTCCTTTTTCAGGACGACATGTGCAACGATTGACTGTCCTTTTAGTTCATCGGGTACCCCCATTACCATGGCTTCTGCTGCCGCCGGATGGACGGCGATGGCAGTCTCAATCTCAACACTTCCTATTCTGTGTCCAGAAATTTTGATTACGTCATCTGCTCTTCCCAAGATATACCATAGTCCATCAGAATCGATGGATACTACATCACCGTGATACCAGACATTCTTATACTTTGACCAATATAGCTCGTTAAACTTTTTGCGGTTTTTCAAAATTCCCCTTGTCATCGAGGGCCATGGTTTCTTAATAACAAGATAGCCTTGTCTAGCTGATTTACCTTCATCATCAAATACATCTGCGTCAAAGCCGGGGACGGGCAATCCCACCGTACATGGTTTTAGAGGCATAGATGGCACACAACTGACAATAGCTCCACCTATTTCGGTTCCACCCGATAAGTTAATTACCGGACATTGTTTTTTTCCAATATTCTCAAAATACCATATCCAAGCTTCCTTGTTTATTACTTCTCCAGTCGTAGCCAAGATTCTTAACGAACTTAAGTCATAATTATTCACATTAGTATTATTTTTCATAAAAAGCCTTATTGCTGTTGGCGCAGCACCGAATATTGTTACTTTGTGTTTTGATATAAGTTTGCACCATGTGTCTGATTCGGGATAATCCAATGCGTCATCATAAACCAAGGCGGTTCCACCGATCATAGAACTCCCATATACAACCCACGTCTGTCCAGTAATCCAACCAATATCTGCATACCAAAATAAAATATCATTTGCTTTCATATCAATTAAATAAGCCGTCTGCTGTGCAGCGACTATCATAAAACCTCCATGGGTCTGTATTGTCCCCTTTGGCTTGCCAGTTGTGCCCGACGTATACAGAATAAAGAGAGAATCTTCTGAGCTCATCGGCTCCGTCTTACAATGCTCTCTTTTCAACAGTGAATTTCTGATAAAATTTTCGTAACTGATCACTTTACTATTGCCATCAAATTCTTCAGATCCTTTTTTTTCTAATTCTTCCTTTTCCTCGACGACAATTATTTTAGAGATATCTGAATTTAAGAGCGGTATCCATTGTTTCCTAAGATTAATAGTTACGGAACGACGCTGCATTTTATTTGCGGTAATTAGTATCTTAGCTCCAGCATCATTAAGACGAGAACGCACCGCTTGAGCATTAAACCCTGAAAAAATAGTTGTATGAACAGCACCAATCTTAGAACAAGCAAAGATTGCAAATATTGCCTCAGGAATTAAAGGCATGTATATACCAACAGTATCACCTTTCTTAATGCCTGCATCTTTTAATGCACACGAAAGCAGATTTACCTCATAGGCAAGTTCCTTATACGAAACCCTTCTTGTAGTTCCTTTTGCATTTTCGAAAATGTATGCGATTTTATTTGGTTGACTTTTTACATGCCTATCTATTGCATTAGAAATAATATTGCATTTACCCCCGGTAAACCATTTCGTATTGGAAATTCCATGTGATTGGTCGATAAGACAGTCATATTTTCTGAACCATTTCAAATTGAGATCTCTATCTACTGCATCCCAGTACCATTCTGTATTTTTGTTTGACTTTTGTATAAGTAGTTGATAACTAGTAATTTTATACTTTTTCATAAAATGCAAAACATTTGAGTCAGCAAACCATTTGTTATTAATATATGCAGGATCTTGGTTATTGATGATTGCCAATACTGCTGGCATTATAAAATTCCTATTTAATATTTAAACAATAATTAACCACCAATTTCGATAGAGCTATTACATCCTGACTTGAGAAGATAGGACAAGACAACTAACCCTTATACAGAATAACTTAATGGTTACATTGGAACCTGTAGCATCCAATCTTCATCCTCATAAAATTTGGAGGTTCAGAAGCCCCATTGATTTGTTCAGGAATTTCATTAAATACTATATAGTGCAGCATCAGTATACAATGTCTATCATAATAAAAGGAGCAATATTTGCAATCGTTACGGCAATAGCTATTGTGGGGATAACATCCGGGCTAGCAAACTCAGCAATGGCCCAAGAACAGAAATTTGTTGCAACACTTTCAGGACAAGAAGAAGTTCCACCTACGGACTCACAAGCAACGGGTATGGCAGAAGTGACGGTAACTGGAGAGAGCGCAGAGTATAGCGTTAATGCTACAAACATACAAGGCGTTACTGCAGGACACATCCACAGCGGTAAGCAAGGAGAGAATGGCCCAATAGTAGTAACATTATTCAAAAATGAATCTCCGACCAACGAGGTATCAGAAACTGGTTCTATAACAGCTGATAAACTGGAAGGACCAATGGCTGGAAAACAATTAACTGATTTAGTAACTGCAATGAACAATGGGACAACATACGTCAATATCCATACTGAACAAAATCCCAATGGAGAAATCAGAGGACAAATAACAAGCAGCCAATAATCTTGGGAAACAATGGCTAAAAATCAGTCAGTGTTTCTTAATCTCTTTTTTCTTTTATTTTGTTATTATGATCGTTCATGTCTTTTATTAATTATTTTCTAATTACCACATTGAGTAGGGGATTTTATTCTACTCTACTTAATCAATGCCTGAATATTTTTACGATAGATATCAAGTCGACGATTCTTCAAGAGTGGTAAAGATTCTCTTACCTTCATAACTCTAGATTTATCGATCTCTACGACATCCATTCCCTGTTTGTCTCCCATATCCAAGAGAACTGTGCCAAATGGATCTGCAACCATACTTCTTCCTGAAAAGATATTAGCAACCTGATCTGGTGCGATTATGTAAGAACCATTCTCAATAGCTCTTGCCATAATCATTGTCCTCCAATGGTCCTCCTTCATAATTCCGTAAACCCATGCAGAAGGTACCACTAATATATCTGCACCATTTACCGTAAGAATTCTAGACATTTCAGGAAAACGAATATCATAGCAAATCATAAGCCCTATATTCCCTACTAAGGTCGAAACAGGTTTTTCTATGACATTCCCCTGAATCAACTTGTCAGATTCCCTGAAACCGAGGGCATTATACAGATGTAATTTGCGGTATACAGAGGTTACTTGACCTTTATTGTTTATTATAACTGCGGTGTCATATACTTTAAATTCATTTTTGTTTTTATTCTTTTCATAAACTGTGGCTATAACGCTGATCTTGTTCCTTTTTGCAGATCTACACAGAGTTGAGACAAAATTTCCTCCATCAATATATTCCGCTACATTATTAGCCAAATCTTTTGGTGACTGTTTTAGAGGTGAAAATGCCATTTGAAATTCTGGAAAGCATATTAAAGATGCCTTTCTATCTGCAGCCCTGCTGATAAAGTCAACTGATGCCTTCAGATTTTCTTCTTTGTTCTCGGATGATCTCATCTGCACTAATGCGACAATTGAGT
>DASTCR010000072.1:0-7512 GCA_035710925.1 Nitrososphaeraceae archaeon
ATCCTCAGTGGAATATACTGCTTCGTTTGCTGTTTTTTTGATATACTGCGATTGCTCACATATCATCAGTGGCAAGGTTGGCTCTGAACAATACACTGGACCTTCATATTTGTACTTAAAGAGAAACGGCAAGAAGCCGCTATGGGATAGATGTGCGTGATTCAAAATTACCGCATCTAGGTCGTTAATCTCGATCCCTGTAATGTCCAGTCGCGGGAAGACGTTCATGGACTCCTTCGCAAACTCATTTAGCCCACAGTCAAGTAAAATCTTGCTCTCGTGTGTGGTTAGCAAAATTGCTGACCGACCGACCTCAGCAAATCCCCCTAATGCTATGATGCTCGCCTCGGTTGGCGAATTACCTAGTTTTGATCTAAAGATCCGCTCTCCAACATCCTTGTAGAACTGAACACGATCAGTTGCTGTGTCGTTGAGGACGTTGTGAATATACCTCATGACGGTCATATCCGAAGGGCTTTTTCTAAATTTTAATTTCCATCCGGTTTTATCAACTATTTCGTAATTACTACGTTCTATACTAGTTCTAAGTTTAACTGGGTCTTGAACGTAAATGACTACCTCTCCCAGCGCATAATCAAAGAAAAGATATTCTGTTTGAATTTCCTTTGAGATACTATTTATCAGACCAATTGTCTCTTTCTCTGGCTTTCTTATCGATTCATCCGTTCGAACGACTATTCTCTTTCTTAACGTGTTAACCATGTTTGATATAACCTGATTGTTCTTCAAGAGATAGGCGGGATTATCAGAATACAGTGCAATGCTAGGGCCTTCATACTCTATTTTGGTGAGGCTGGATTCTTTAGGAAGACTCTGAAGTATGGAGGCCACGATATTTTGATTATTCGGACCATTATAGGATGGTTTATTTTGCATATTATCACTCTAGGATCTAAACAACAAGAGAGTTTACCGACTGCGGGTTTGATATGTTCACAATTCACCTTTAAAGAGTGTTTCGTTTCATAATACTGTTGTTAATGGAGTATAACCGAATTGATATTAAAGTTGAAATAGTATTTTGGTTTATAATAATCACTGAGAAAGTTTGGAAAATATAGATTCAGGTTCTGGTGAAGGAAGATTTGGAGATAACGGTAGGACTGGTGGGTACAGGCCTCAGAGGGACTATGGTAGTTATGGTTCAAGGGGTCGCGGTGGCTTTGGGGGCCCAAGACCATTTCGACCATCACCAGTAAGAGTAGGAGAAGAATTTGATGTTAGGATAGAATCAATGAGTAAAAGGGGGGATGCCGGCGTTGCTAAGGTTGAAGGCCTGGTAATTTTTGTCACGGGAACTAAAGTCGGAGATAATGTGAAGATAAAAATAACCAAGGTTGGCAGAGGGTATGCGACTGCAGAGATTGCTGGAGGCGAAAGGGGTGACGAACAACCTTCGACTCCTTTAGGTGATGAGCAAGCAGGTGACGAACAACCTTCGACTCCTTTAGGTGATGAGCAAGCAGGCTAACTCATAAACCTGAACTAAAACAGTTCAGTCCGCAAAATACAGAGTGTACTTATTTTAAGGCATCCAGATAGGATGAATCTTGGTTTTGAATACTACTCCAGCTCACATGATGGAGCTTCCGAGGAAAATATTGATAGGCGATGACGTAATCAGCAATCTTGGCTCCTTTTTATACGACTTGAATAACAATGCATCAAGAATCGCTATAGTAACTGGCAATACCGTGCGTGGGATAGCCGGCCAACCGTGCCTTGCCTCTATCGAGGAGTCATTGTTGAAAAGTTCGTGGCATATTGTCACAGACGCGTCGATTGAATCCGTAAACAGTCTGCAACTAGATCTTGAAAAATACTCCCCTGATTTTATTTTAGGGCTCGGCGGCGGGCGCTCGGTCGATGTGGCTAAGATGACGGCCTTTCGAATCTCAAGACCATTCATTAGTGTTCCTACCTCTGCATCTCATGATGGGATAGCAAGCCCTTTTGTCTCCATAAGGGGTCTAGAAAAACCCCATTCCATTAAAGCTAATTCTCCTATAGGGATCTTGGCTGATACGAGGCTAATTTCTCAAGCGCCCAGGAGACTATTGGCAAGTGGTTGCGGAGACCTCCTTGGAAAAGTAACAGCAGTAAAAGATTGGGAACTTGCTAGAGATGAAAAGAACGAGTATTTCGGTACTTACGCCGCTAATCTTGCCTGCATGAGCGCTGAAATAATTCTTAAGCAATCACATAAATTTCGAGATAATAGTGTTTTCGGGGTTAGGACAATAATTGAAGCGCTTATTAGCGCTGGAGTAGCGGCATGTATTGCCGGCAGCAGCAGACCATGCTCCGGCTCTGAGCATTTATTCAGTCACGCCCTAGAGTACATTGCCGGCAACAGTTGCGGATTGCATGGAGAACGAGTGGGCTTAGGAACAATAATAATGGCGAAACTTCATAACTTAGATTGGAAGCAAATAGTAAAAGCTCTTAAAAACATAGACGCCCCAACTACCGCTAAGGAAATAAACGTACAACAATCTGATCTCGTGAAGGCTCTCCTACTTGCTCAGTCTCTCAGACCCGAACGGTATACAATATTGAAGAAGGTGAACTTGGATGAGCAATCAGCTCAGCGTCTATTGGAAGATGTAGAATTGCTTTAAATGTTGGACCTGAGTTCAACGGTCATTATAAGTCACCGTCAGAAACAACCCGATAATCCACCAGGGTATGCTAGGCATCATTTAGTGTTGTCTATGTGACCAGCCTAATTTAATTTACTTTTTCCAATGACAAGTGGTTCAGGAAGTTATAGGGGACATGCAATTGTGATAAATATATGCTTATGTTGAGTGAGGTTGGGCGGCTTCAGCATTCTTTTCGAGTGTCGTTGGTTGCTCCTGTTTCAGCTCTTCCGGTTTCCGAGATATAGCCGACTGAGATAAATAGGTTTCTACAAACAAAGCCGCCTCAAATCGTGGTACGAATTTAAATATGTCGTTCGCAATAGCTCTTTTAATGATTTGTAATCCATCAATAAGGAATGTTTCCTCCGGTAAATCTATTTTTATCCTAGAATCCTCCACAGCAAATCTTATCTTCTGATCGTCTATGGGAAGCCGTCTTTTTATAAGGGACAACACTTTGTCATTGTCGTCTTCAAGTTTCCTGGTTACCTCAACATCATAAACCAGCGTGCGCCCTGCGAATCTATGGTTGAAATCGACTTGAACCCTGCCCGAACCTATGAATCTAACAATTCCCACGCGCTCGTCCAATTCTATAGTATCTCCCACTTTGAGCTCGTCAGCCTTATCGCCTAGCTTGCGGAGAGGAATCATTCTTATTTTACCTAGGTCTCTTTCCCCAAAGCCTTTGTCTGGGGAAATTTGAATGCTCAATTTATCACCAATGTTGGCGTTTGCCAATGCTTCATCCAACCCCTTTAATATCCATCCCTCGCCCACCGAAATCAGCCGAGGTTCATACCTGCGAGTTGGATCATATGTATCAGACTTCTTGGCCTCATCCTCTCTTGTAGTTTCGAAGGTTAGATCATTGTCTTTGACCTTTGCTGTATAGTCTATAAGAATGAGAGAGCCTTTTTCGAGCGCCATAAATCCGCTACTGGTTTACCATATATTAAGTTTAATAGGTTCGCACTCGAGTTCAGAAAATTTTTGCGGTTTTCTCAAGCGCGGCAGAGGAAGCGTCCTCATCAACTTTTAGACCCAGCAAGTTCATAGATGATATAATTGAAGATAGTGTTCTCGTGACGTGGTATTTACTTACCTCTCCCATAGAACCAATTCTAAATACCTTACCCTTAAGATCACCAAAGCCGCCTGCTATCAGAACTCTAAACTCATTGGACATTAGCGCCCTGAATTTTTTATCATCCATCCCGTCAATATATTTGGCAGCTATCACTACATTACTACGTGCATCCTCTCTTGCGAAAGGTGGAAGACCAAGCGCGCTTAGCCCGCTGTAAAATGCTTCAGCGCATAACTTGTGCCGACGAACTCTTTTATCCAAGCCCTCTTCCAAAACGATATCTAAAGCTTCATTGAAAGCATAGAATAATGGAAGGGCAGGCGTAAAGGGCGTTTCAAAATTTTCTTCATAATATTTGAAGTATCGTTTAAGGTTCAGATATAGTATCGAAGGAGGATTTGATTGAATATATTTTTTCGTTCTCTCACTGATTGCTATAGGTGAAACCCCGGGAGGGGCCGCTAGAGCCTTCTGTGAGGCGGTCACACATATATCAATATTCCACTTGTCAACAGGCAACTCGTCTCCTCCCAAAATTGATACGGCGTCTGCGACGAAGAATGATCCGTTCTTTGAACACAGCTTCCCTAATTTGTCCATGTACCTAATAGTAGTCCCAGTTGAAGTTTCATTGTAAACCGCATAAATTGCCTTGGTATCTTTATTTTGATCAAAGGCTTCCTCAATTTTTTCATACGGAGGGTTCTCCCCGTATGGGGAAGGCACACGTATTGCCTTCCCTCCCCAGCTGTCAATTAGATCTGCAAGCCTAGAGCCGAATTCGCCGCTTACAGGAACGATCGCTTTGTCACCTTTCTTTATCAGGTTAACTACAGATGCCTCAACAGCACCTGTCCCCGAGGTTGTTAACAAAATAATATCATTGCTGGTTTGAAATGTCTTTTTTATTTTCTCTACTAACGACTTATACAAAATGCGAAAATCTTGGCTTCTATGATTAATTATCGGTGCAAGCATTGCATTCATAACTCTGTTTGGGACATTTGTGGGTCCAGGCAACATGACTAAATACTCCATTGTAGATGTCAGTAATCGAAAATAGTCGCGGCTATTTATAATTAGGGAGTCATTTTTCGGTAGGGATAAAACGGGCTCTGCTAGTATACTTATAACAGCTGCCCATGAAGAGAATTCGCCGTCAAACGGTTTTAAGATATGCAAAAAAAACATTTAACTGTGACACAATAGGTGCCTTTACACCAGAAAATATATATTATTTGACTGGTTTCTGGGGGGAAGGTGTAGTAGTTTGTAATTCAGACTTCAAAACCACGCTTATCGTTCCCAAGTTGGAGAAAGAAAGAGCTAGTAGCACTAGCACAGATTGCGATATTATTTCTGCTGAAAGGGGAAGCAATCTGCTAACTCAATTTGTTTCCGTCATAAGAAATACTAAAACTTGTATTGACTGCACAGACTACTCTATTGTTCAGACGATATGCCGCAGACTTAGCAGTCCACGAATTTTGCTTTCAAGTAATCGTCCCTTCTACCTGTCAAGGATGATAAAGGATAATGAAGAAATAAGTGCAATTAGGAGCACCGCTGAGATACTTGATAGACTATACGAGATTTGCACAGATAAAATAAGAGCAGGTACATCTGAACGCACGTTACAAGCTCACCTCATATGCGAAGCTATGAAAATGGGAGCATGCCCTCCATCATATAGATGGACACTGGATCCACTAATTATCGCAAGCGGACCAAACGGTGCCTCACCACATGCTCAGGTCTCGAATCGTATATTCAAGTCTGGAGACATGATCATTGTTGACCTAACCCTCAGGCACGGGGCATACGTCGCCGATGCCACTCGAACATTTGGCTTGGGGAATGTAACCTCCTTTACAAAGAAGGTATACGATATCGTTTGTGAGTCCCAGAAATCTGGCGTCAAAGCGGTATCCCCAGGAGTAACATGCGGAGACATTGACAACATATGCAGGCAGACCATCAATCAAGCAGGTTTTAACGAATTTTTTGTTCACTCGACAGGACACGGAATTGGTTTAGATGTTCACGAACCACCATGGTTACGGAGTGGAAGTAGACAAAAGTTGAAGAACAATATGTCGATAACAATTGAGCCAGGGATATACCTGCCGGATAGGTTTGGAGTGCGGATAGAAGATAGCGTAATAGTAAGTGCGGAAACGAAGAACTTATGTAAATTCACAAAGGAATTGGTCATAATAGGATGAAACAACTATTTCAGCAGGAGGAAAATAAACTAGGTCAACACAGAGTGACATTTCATCATGTCTTATCGATTTTCCCTAATAAAGTCGAGCGGCTACGAGTTCTAAAAGTTTTCTTGCAACAAATTTTTTCTCCATTAGTGGAAAGCAAACAGCTTTTTTTTCTCTGTCTACCATTACAATCTCATTAGTCTCAGAGCCGGTCTCAGAGCCTCTTCTCCCAACGTCGTTTGCAACAACCAAATCGCAGTCGCATTCGAGCATCTTCCTAATTGCATCATTTGTCAACTCTGCATTCGATTTATTGTGACTGGCTTTAAACGCCACCAAGAAGATTCTGGAATTCTTGCTGGAACTTTTTATTTCATCGACAATCTTCCTAGTGCAAGACAATTTCAAGGTATACATACCCTTTTTTCTTGTCTCCAACTTTTTGGAATGCTTTCTAAGAGGTTTAAAATCTGCAACCGCAGCTGCCATGAAAGCTGCATCATAATATTTGGTCCCTAATTCTTTCATTACCGCGTTATACATCTCTTCACTGGTGCTAACGTTGATAATATTGGTTCCCGGTACAGCGCGTGGCGTATGTGAACCTAAACCGAATATCAACGTAACCTTGGCTCCCTTTTCATATGCTTCTTCTGCAATAGCACCTCCCATCTTACCCGAACTTAGATTGGTTATTACTCTGATTGGATCAATAAACTCAATCGTGCTTCCTGCAGTAACAAGTATGTTTCTACCAAATAGGGTCTTAGTTTCCTCTCTATCTACGCTTGTGCGTCCGTGTTTTGGTTCTTGGATACCTGCATGAGGAGACTCTCCATTTTTATCCAAAAGAAGTGAAATAACACGAAGCACCTCTTCTGGCTCTGCTAACTTAGCCTTATTTTCTGAAACCAAAGGGTCTACGAACTGAACGCCGAGCTCTTTGAGGGTTTCGATATTTTTGTTAATGATGGGATTCGAATACATAGATTGGTGCATCGCAGGAGCAATGATTATTGGAAGCTTAGACCCGAGGGCGACGCTTAAGACCGAGGTAACTGACGTGTCATCTATTCCATTTGCAATCTTTCCAATTGTATTTGCCGTACAAGGGTAAACTAGAATTAGGTCTGACATATTATAGTCAGCAAGAAAAATATGTTCCAAGTTTGCTGTGAGTTTTGTAACTACGTGATTACCCGAAGCCCATTTCATTATATCCTCTGTCAACAATCGACCAGAGTCGGCAGACGCTGCTGACATCACTGGGTATACTTGAGCGCCATGTCTGATTAGCAGACGCGTAAGGTCTATCGCTTTGTACGCAGCCACACTTCCTGTGATACATATTACTATCCTTTTTCCGAGTAGTTTTTGACTATTGGAACAAAAGATATCCTTCACAAGAGAATTTACCGACTTGCTAATACTGTTATCACTATCATCAGTAAAACTCAATTACCATCTCCTCTTCTTCAGCCGAGGGGCCATAGACGTTCGTATCAGTCATTTAGGCTGGCTCTTTTCTCTTTTTTCAGCGTTT
>DASTCR010000073.1:0-7033 GCA_035710925.1 Nitrososphaeraceae archaeon
CAGCTACTATTTTTGCGGACTTTCTTAGAGAGATATATGAAGAAGAAAAGTAAAAAAAGGCCTATCAGCAGATAGGGAGACTGATCCTCCCTTCATTTTTACTTATGTATACTAACTAACCTTAATAGTATCAAAGTGTCATCTGGAATAGTCTATAGTCCAGTTATAGTCCAAAAATATTCTTTGCATTCTTAAACATCAATAGATCGAGTGATTCTTTATCAAGTTCTATCTTATGAACAAAACGTAAGTAAGAGTCCATATTACAAATGGGCCAATCGCTTCCAAATAACAGGCGATGTTTCCTACCTACATAGCTTAATAGTTCGTCTAATTTAGTAGCATAATACCTCTCAGCTTCCAATGTAAAATCGCCAATTATTAAACCTGATATATCTGCATACACATTTCTATTCTTGTAAAGTATTTCTTGACAATCTATTATCCAAGGATTTCCTATATGACACATAACTATCTTTAGTTCTGGATTGTCAACAGCAACGTCATCAATATTCAAAGGATGCGAGAATTTGATCTTTGCTGTATTTGAAAATGTGCTTCCGGTATGGATCATAACTGGTGAGTCAAACTCTACACACATATCATAAATCTGCTGATATTTTTCGTTAGATGGATAATAATATTCATACCCGCAATAGAGCTTTATACCTATAATGATTTTGTCCTTTAACCATATTCTATAGTTTTTAAGGTCTTCGTCTGTATGATTGTCAATGGTAAATCCTGCAACAACTCCAAGCTTATTTTTGTTTTCATAATTTTTCATACTAGCAATTATTTGTGATACAGATGGTCTATTCCTGTCAACTTTATATGATGAGAGTATGATTGAATAATCGATACTGTTATTTTCCATGGATTCTAGTAATGCCTTAAGTCTTTCTTCCAAGGAAACAAACCTTCTTGTTTTGTTAATCCCATCATAATGATTAGTGTGGACATGACAATCTATAATTGGCATATGCACATCTTTTTCTTTGTAAATTACGGCTCGACTCTGTGATGCGGATTTAACCATTCTATAAAACTAGCACAGTTTAACGATCGCTTATCGTAAAGATAATTGTTAAGTACTTTGATGAACCTGAATCCATTCTTTAATTGAAAAGATAAAACTGGATCTTTAAGTTCTCCTTTTACCACTTTTTTGGCATACTCTTGCGCTGACATCCTACCTGCATAGATATAATAATTGTACAATCGTCCTCCGGCAACTATTCTCTTAAGGTTCATTCTTATGGTCATTTGTTTTCTTATATCATATAGCGTTGTTGCAATACCCTTATTACGAAATTTGGGATGAACGGAAATATCGGCCCCATAAAGAGTATCTCCACTGGGATCGTGATTTGTGAATAAGCCTTGCCCAGTTATCTCATCCCAGCTATGCTCAGCATAATTGGGCCACAAAGAAACCATTAGGGTGCTTGACGATCCTACTATTCTTCCATCAACTTCAACTATTAATTGGCCTTCTGGAAAGATCTTTATATGACTTCGAAGGAAGAATGATGGCCATATCATACCGTAAGTAGCCATATCGGGAAATGAAGCCTTTTGTAAGTCGACTATTTTTGGAATGTCACTTATGGTTATGTTTCTAATTATTAAGTCGCCTATATTGCTTTTAATTCTATATTCAATATCTACCTCACGCTCTAAATTCAAGCTTTTCACTAATAATTGCTACCCAATCTAGGGTAACTGAGTTTTACTTTTCGTTTTCTTTTTCTTCCTCGTCTTCTTTTAATGATTGCAATATTCGTGCATTTACATCATCTAAATTCAACTTTTCCTTAAGATACCCTGTGAAATCGCTTGGAGTAATGATTCCTAATACCTTGTTTTCATTCACGACGAGCAAATGTCGCACTTTATTCTGAATCATAATATCAGCTGCTACCTCAACTGAGGAATTAGCATCAATAGTAGCTAGAGGTGAGGACATAATATGATGAACTATTACGTCATTGCTGTTGATAACCTTGGTACATACTTGTCTAACCAAGTCTCGTTCTGTTACTATTCCTATAGGTTTGTCTTCAAGATCAGTGACCACAAGTGAACTCACTTTTTTGTCTCTCATTTTCTTTGCTGCTTCTTGTGCAGTATCAGAAGGACTTATGGTCTCTAGCCTTTCGGTCATAAGCTGACCTACTGTCGTCGGTGGTGATGACATACTGTTTTTAGGTTATTGCTAGATGATATTATTATATATAACTGTCAAAATAATTCTAGAATAGTAAACGCTAACCGTCCCGATATTACAAAGTAAAAAGCAGAAAAGGTTACGTTTTTACTCAGAGGGGATCTTATTTCAAATGGATAATCTTTTATTCTATATGTAGCTTGTCGATTCATCTTCTATTATGCTAGAAAGTTAGATAATGACAGACCCATACTTAGTTTAGTTATATTCTCGTATTGTTTAAAGGGCCCACTACATTTCCTCCAACATCCATTACTTTAAAGTCTCTAAATTCTACATCATAACCATCAGTTCTGAGTCCAATGAGTCCTCCATTCATTAAGTTTTCATCATCGGTCCACTCAGTAATATACGTCCAGCCGCTGCCTTTGTCGATGTACATTTTAATATTATTATAGCCGTGATCTTGATTTACAACTATCTTTAGTCCAATCCATCTCTTCGAAGGGATTTCATTATTGCTGCTTCTCTCTCCGTCATTCTCATTTGCAAGATAAACCTTCTTGGGATTATGATTGTCACTATATTTTCCATCATTTTTTTCCTTTATCTCTGAATAGCCATCTGCTCTTATACCTGTACTATACTTATTTTCTCCGTCATGGTAGTTATACAAAAACCCTATGCTATCTGTTCCACCATTTCCGTTGTAATTATTATATTTGAAATATACTTGAGCCAAATAATTTTGATTATCTTTAATTTCGTACTGGGCTAGTGCCCTGAATTTGTCAGCTTGTACATGACCCATTTTATTTTGTATTTTCATGTCTCCTTCGTTTATCCACCAGAATATATCATCTGCATATTCTCGCCCAGTACTATCTAGGTTACGATCTTGATTGAAAGTGTTGGTTACTAGAACCTTTGGCGCCAATGATGGTATCGTAGCTAAGGCTGTTGAAGAATCCATGAAAAAGGAGAGAAACAATCCCAGATTCAGAGCTAAAAACACGCCTCCAAGTCTTCTAAACTGCATCTTTTTGCTAGATTAACATGGATATAAAATTCTTATGAAAAGTGAGGTAAAGTCATATTTTATTCAAATAGTAATAGAAAAGTTCCAAATATCTATAAAGAGAATTTAGCGACTCTAAGCCAGTCCCGTATCTTTCATTAGAATTTATCAAATAAATAACTGAAATTTAAGAGATTACCAACTCAGAATCAACCTTAGAAATCTCCGAGTCATGCTTGCTCGCATCACCCTTTTGCGATTCCGTGATGACTATTTCTTATTAGTGGAGCTTGTTTCTGGATCTACAGTACAGTCCAAAAGCGGTGTCAATGTTTGAAAGCGCGATATTAGCCAAAGTATAATCAAACAGTACGATTTTAGAAATATTATTGTACAGAACTGTGATTTTGATAAACCAGTCGTTTCTGATATAAGATAGAAATACAGTCTCTGTTTTGTTATGACGACAAATGAATATAGACGCATTAGTCTTTCAAATAGAATTGAAGCCTTTCAGTTGTTGATGACTAAAAGACTGCCTATATTTTTTCTTATGCTGTTAATGATGTCCTCTGTATTTTTCATGCAAGTAGATGCTAGTAATGATGATGATAAAATGGAAGAGGAAACAGATTTCTCTGATGATACCGACGAACGTGTGAGTTCCGACTTTCCTACAACAAGATTCGTCTATGAGTGAGGATGAAGTCTTCGCAGGATTCCAGATGGGAGACGATAATTGCTACGACACTAGGCGCTCTGTCACCGAACAAGACTTCCAAGGAACCCCGGAGTCTGTAAAAATCGAAAAGGGAAATGTTGGAATAGAAGTTTTCCTTGATTATATTTTATTTCTGAGGCAGCAAGGTAATAGCGACGTTTTAGTAAACCCTGCTAGATCTTATAATGTAGGCTCCTTTTCTCTTACAGAAGATGAGTCAATATTACTGGACTTTGATGATTGTCATAACACTGACTGCAGCCAACCGGAACAAATAAGAGCAGTCTATCTTGTTGATTCGGATACAGACAACATAGATATACTGAATGCTAATATTGATGAAGGACAAATAATATCGCTTGAGAAATCTGAAAGAGATGAATTTGAATATAGAATGCCAGAGCATATCCAGCCTATTAGTGATCCTAATGAAGATAGTTCTCATAAGATTGTCATACATACTGAGCAAAAGGATGGGATCGATGCCTTTTATATCGCAAACGGTGTGGAAGTTTCTACCCTATCAGGATCATATTAGAATGTAGCCATATTAAGAAGTAGTCTGCCTGGTTGGTTGTATTTAACCGCCGCTCGCAAATAGCACAGAATTGAATCTACGTGTAACGGACAGACTTTACTATCCCTCATCTTGTCTGCCAAATTTTTGATTCTTGAATATCATCACATTTAATATCACTAATAGTTGTCATTAGCTTTATCTCTCATCACGTAGTATACTATGTGAAAATGGTCACCAGGCTTTTTTCTCAAAAGGAAATGGACTATCTCAATTCGCAGCGACTTGCTAGAATAGCTACAGCTGCTGCTCCCACTTCATCAGAAGAAGCTGGCTCTGTACAGCCAGACGTGGTACCTGTTGGTTATGATTTTGATGGTGACTGCTTTTATGTAGGCGGAATGAACCTTCTAAAATCTACCAAATACAAAAATGTACTACAAAATAATAAGGTCGCAATTGTAATAGACGATTTGAAAAGCGTTGATCCCTGGGATCCCAGAGGTATGAAAATTTATGGAACCGCTGATATAGTTATTCGTCAAGGTGGATACATGGATAGGACAGGTCACTCTAATCCTCAATATATAAGAATTAGTCCTAAGAAGAAATGGAGTTGGGGAATTGACGAACCTATCTTTGTAGAAGGTAGGTTTAATGTGAAGAGAGCGGAAGAAAGTTAAAGCCCTCACTCATTCTTCTTTTGTCTTTCTGAATTTCTTGAAATAATTCATTTATTATTACTTTGAAAGCACATGATAACCTCTATTGCTACAAGAACATCAATTAATGGGTCTATTTTGAATTACGCCCGCCTCACGATATTAAATGCTCTTTCAGGTTTCCTAATTACTCACGCTCTTATTAATAACCTTGGCTAGTCCTATCGAAAGAACACACAAAGAAGTGGAATGGAATGGAGAGAAGAAAATAGGGAGAAACTGATTACTACTATCGTAGCCTAGTATAGCCTAACCTGTTGCTCGGTTGCTTACTTTACTTTACTTTTATTCATCAGCTTTTTTACTCCTCTTCTTTGAAGAAGATGAGATTTCATCTTCTAGATCATCTGTTCCCTTTTCATTCAAAGTAAATTTAGCATCAGAATATGGATGATATGGAGAATCTATCATCTTGGCTGTCCTGTTTTCACCTGACTTTCTAAGATATATTCTATAAGTTGAAGCATGACCTATGACATTTCCACCAGCTGCTTTTGTGGGATCTCCAAAAAATGTATCGGGAGAAGATTGTACTTGGTTTGTTATGACAACCGCTATATTGAATATTTCTGAAAGTCTGATAACTTTGTGCAGTAGACTATTAAGTCTCTGTTGTCTATCTGCAAGTGTTCCTCTACCAGCAAATTCCGCTCTATGTAGAGATATAATGCTATCTATGATTACTAACTTTGCATTAAAGTCATTGATATATTTACCTAGATCTTTGATTATAAGTTCCAAATGAGAACTATTGTAAACTTTGCATACTGCCACATTCTTGAGTACATGAGAAGGTTCGAGTTCTCTTGCTCTTGCTATTTGATTGAGTCTTTCAGGCCTAAATGTTCCTTCAGTATCTACGTAAATAACACCTCCATTTAATCCACCTGCCTCAGTTGGTTGAGTTGCAATTGCAGCTAAAGTATGACATATCTGTGACTTACCCGATCCAAACTCTCCATAAAACTCTGTAACAGCTTGTGTTTCTATTCCCCCAAGCAAAAGTTCATTCAGTGCACGGGAACCTGTTGAACATCTCATCAATGCTTTCCTTTTTTCAAGAGCAGACTCAGCAGTTACAAATTCTTTCTCCAGTATATTAGATTCTCTTAATAGTCGCTGTGCTGCCATTATAAATGTCGCTGCCGTTTCTTTTGAGGAATTGATATCAACAGCTAGTTCATCAGAACTTGCCACAGCAAGATCCATTACAGAAATAATCCCTGCTTCTTTGAGTTTCTTTGCTGTGGTAGGACCAACACCTTCTATGTCTTGTATCTCTAGGTCCACAACAGTTGGAGAAACTGAAGAAGTGTGAGGCATAACATTGTTCTGTTCTGTTATGTCGTACTCGGTGTTGCTATCTGCTTCATTTTCTTGAGAGGCTGTTTTATCTATCATTCTCTTCACAGTTTCTTGCACCTAGTTGTATTAATATAGGAAGGCCTCAATAGGAGAGGGGGAGCTTCTGCTGTCATAAGAACCGTACTTATGAGCCGTAACACAGATTTTATTCTAACTATCTCCAAAAAAGATAATGGTTAAAGCTCCTTGTCTCTCTTCTTAAAAGTCGCACATACAGCGAAGTACATTGAAAGCTATTAATGAATAGACAACTTTGTTGGCCAATCTTATTGACAAGAAATACTTGTGTATTAGACTCTCCAAGGATTTATAGCAGGAAATCTATGCATACATACATGGCCAAAGCTGAATATCCTGACAGATTTAGCTGGTGGCTGAACGAATTGGAATCTCTAGGCATAAGTATGAATACAAAAGATGCATGCAACAATATAAAGGAGGCTAGCGAGCTGACAGAGGAAGTTAAGCAGATATTTTATGAAGAGTATCAAAGAACATATGATGAAAATAATGGATAATT
>DASTCR010000074.1:0-6300 GCA_035710925.1 Nitrososphaeraceae archaeon
CCTACTTTATATCCTGAAAAGTCACTGACGGCAGTCAAAAAAAATACATTAGCATTATTATCCATCTTATGAATTCTTTCGTAAAGTTCAAAGCCATCTATTTGTGGCATCTTAATATCCAAAATTAACAGATGATAAAGACCAGGCTTGTAGTCTGCTATTGCTGAAGAAGGATTATCGTATGCATCGACTTCAAATCCGTTTTCTTCTAGGAAGAGCTTTAATGATAATATTATATCTAATTCATCATCTACCAGTAATATCTTTCTCCTAGCGTTGGCTTTTGTTGATACCTTCAATACTTTCACGTTTGTGGCCTATCTTTGACATCTCTAGATGAGTGATGCAATGGCAATGTAAAGAAAAATGCTGAACCCTTTCCATCAGGATTGTTTTCCGCCCATATCCTGCCACCCTGGGCGTTTACTATGTTTTTGCATAAAAATAATCCAAGACCGATACCACCATCAGAGTGTGAAGCAAATTTAGAAAATAATTTTGGGTATATTTCAGGATGTATGCCTACGCCTGTATCCTTCATACAGAACATTGCACTGTGCTTCTCATTGCCATGATTCATCCTATTACAGGAAATGGTGATAGTTCCCTCTTGAGTGAATTTCATTGCATTGTTCAGTAGGTTAGAAATTACTTGCGCTATTCTTACTTTATCAGCTTCTACATAAAAACTTTCTTTGGATGTAAGTATTATCTTTAGTTGATCCGCCTTTTTGATGTCGCTTCCATAAGCTGCAAGTACAGCCATTATAACTTCATTTAGATCAAATAGCTCTTTCTTTAAACCAAAGGATCCGCTTTCTATTCTTGTAACATCTAGTATATTTTCTGTAACCCGCTGTAACCTTTTTGCATTTCTTCGAATCATGCTCAACAATTCCTCGTAATTCTCAATGTTTCCTTTCTTAGAGAGAAGAGTATCAATCACAACAAGAATAGGTTGTATAGGTGTCCTTAACTCGTGAGCTGTTATATTTATAAATTCCTTCTGCATTTTGTCAGCTTTTTTCAGTTCCTCTACTAACACACGTTCATTCCAAAGTAATTCAAACACAGATTTAAAAGAATCCACTGTAGTTTTTCTGTTGGAATATATTACTAGACCAGCTGCTTCTGAAAACTTGTCAGCCATAGGTTCTTTAAGCTCTGCTCTGAAGAACTTTTCACCATCCACTATATACATACCATAATTAGAAGTATCCCCATCCAGAAGTTGGACTTGTGACCTCGAGATCTTTTCTACCGTATTCATGTTTTGTTCAGATATAGGGCAAATTATCTTTACGGTCGCACCTTTTTGTGAGGTTTCAATAAGCTTATCTATAATTCCTAAATTATCTGATCTAACCAAAGATTTGGAATTTGGAAGAAACAACAGTGCCTCCCTTTTTACAGATATTGTTAAATCTCTAATAAGTTGACTTGCCTTTTCACTGTCTGTTATAACTTTATAGAATTCAGGCTCTATTCCGGTTTCTAGCTGATGTATTCTGTCTTTATATTGAATAGCATTTTCCCAATCTGATATGTATCTTTTTTTCGCAGACTGGATAACTGAATATTCTGTGGACGCAACCCATAGATCTTCTCCCTCAGTTTGGTCCACATTGTCAATGGCTGTATGTGTAATTAGAGGTTCCTCTACAATAGAGAAATATGCAGCATCATCATCATAAATTACACAACGTCTTAGACTTGAGATATCAATATGTTTGACTTGTGCACCTGCTTCTGTGAGTTCTTTTACTGCTGGAATAGTTTCTTTCTCAATATTTGTAATTATTTGTGTACTTCCGGCGCGTTGAGATATCCTGGCATGTAATAGGGGGATGAACGGTTTGTAACTTTTGGTTAATTCGTCTCCAGTAATACAATAGTAGTCATGTACAGATGTTAGTGACCTCCTATAGGCTTCTTGTAGCGCTTTTTTTCTTCCTTTAATGACTATTGTACTTTCTTGCAATTAACCGTTGATTTGGTCATGGGAGGATTCTGGTCTTATACTTTCCGTTTAGGAATTGGCCTAAATACAAGAGATAAAAAGAAAGTTTTGAGTTTAATTGACTGCCTAATTAAACCGTGCTGTGGACCTTATCGTGAAGGTCCATAACACAGATGAATAATGCATGCAACATCCTAATGTTGTAGCAAAATATAGAAGCATTATCTCATATTAAAACATCGCTAATAATATATTATTAGAAATCAACAGGGTATCTTATTACCACGAGCTGTCCGTCTATATTTTCCTGGGACTATGATTTATTGCCCATATTATTTAGACCTTACAGTTTCAACAACCTTCAGATCGATCTTTATTACCTTCTCAACTAAAATTAATCTCAAATGGGAAGAACTATTCCATCCTTTAGAATAGCAAGCGTGATGGAAAAGGAAGAATGGAAGGCCTTTCGTAAAGCGCTGGACAAAGGAGATAGGAAGGTATTTGATGATATGTTTGCGATCTCCATACTATATAATTCTGCTAGTGTCTATTCTGCGAAATTTGTAAGGATACATCCTATTTTCATGTCTATTATTTTCCATCATTATAAACAACTGTTAAGAATATCTGAAGAACTAAATCAAATGAAAGGGAAGAAGAAGGATCTCTGAGCACCAATTCTACATATATTAATTATCTTCTATCCGAACCAATAAATGCACAAACCAAAGAGTAAGTATATGAAGTATATGAAGTCAATATTTATTCTCATCGCCCTTAGCTAAGAGACAGTTTGTATGTCATCTTGAAACTGACAAACAAATGAATTTATTTACTATAAGCCATACACTTCCATGGCAAAAGCCAGAAAAAGGCTAAGATCCAAACCTCAAAAACGAAAAACAAAGATAGTAACTGAAGATGATATTGAGATGCTGTTAGAATTAGCTGAATTATACAATACTTCTTATGATTTTGAAGCAGCAGAATGGTATTGGGGAGAATATAATAGGGAAGTAACATCGTTTGAAGAATTTAGAAACAAGTATCCTCAGGGAAGCAAAGGAGCTCAGCTCTTTGAAAGATTTACATCAAAATTTGAACTAGCAGGAATATTGATAGAATATGGATACCTAGATGAAGACCTGTATTTTGATAGATATGGAGGAGTACAGGCAGAATGGGAAGGCACAAAGGCGGTAATATATGGTATAAGAAAAGAATGGAATGATCCCAGGTTTAGAGAGAACTTTGAATTGCTTGCAAGAAAAGGAAGTAAATGGTTGGGAAATCATCCTCCTAAAATCAAGGAGCAAATCGAATAAAGCTACTAGGTACTAGGTTGTTAACATTATATCATACGATACCAAGGACTTAAAATTGGCTACAACGTACAGATGTCAAAGTTGTAAGATCATAATCCAGTTGATAGAGATATCACCTACTAAGAAGAATGCAACTCATTGCCCATATTGTGGAAAAGGTGTTTTAGAACCAAGAAACGTTATTTTTTGCTGACGGACGTGCAAGTAGCGTATTAAGACACTCTTATTTATTAGCTATTAAATGTAAAATTCTGACTGCACAGTAGGAAGGAGGATTCACAGAAACCTCATAGATTATTCTAATATGCTTGCAAACCCAAATTCATATTAAGCTTCGTAATTGAAATCAGGCAAGCAGATTGGAGTTTTTTGTGATATTATTTTATAACTTGTAGTCTCTTCTATAGTATGTCAAAGGAATTTCAAAGATTCAGCTCAAGCCAGAATGTATCTCAAGAGGCAACACAACAAAAAAAGATAACTAAAGTTGGAGCCAGATATATACAATTAGAAGAATTTAGAGACTCTGACCACCATAGAGGCTATTTCTGCTATAACTGTGTATATTTTGTTAAACCACATCACTGTGCTATCGTAACAGATGAAGGAATTGATATACAAGGTCATATGTCAGGTGTTATTGCTCCTCATGGATTATGTTCAGTATGGACACCGAACAAAGAAGAGATACATGGAAATACATCTTCAAGAGGATCCAGTGCAGCTGCTACTGAAGTATCTACAAGTGGCCTATCAGATGAATCAACCCCTGGGATCTCTGCTCAATTCTCATGTGACTTCTGTAATGAGACCTTCAATTCAAGAGAGGCACTAAAACAACATCGTATCAAGGAGCATAATAATAATGACCAGTGATAATGCTAAGAGAGATAAGGACTCTAAGCATTCAAAAACAGACAATCAAGATAATAATGCAGTGCCTTCAACGGTAACCAGCCTTGGTGACACATCTAGAGACATTACCGATACAGCAGACGTGTCAAGGGCAAGTATTGCCAAAGGCACGGGAACGGAAGAAAATAGATCTGCAGCTGATATAATTACGGGAAAAATACGTGATTACGAATCTATTCAAGGAGTAACTCAAGACAGGAACAACTAATAGCTAATCCTCAGGATAATACTTCAAAAAAGAAAGTTGTTAATTCTGGAACTTCCTTAAATAAAGATAAAAGTATTGATAAAGCAGACATCTATTCTACAGGAGAGTCGGGAACCAGACATATGGAAAGGGCTCAGAAAAAATCTCCGAAAAAAGTAGAGGACAAAGAAAAGGGTTCATGGAAAATCAAAGAGGAGGCCTACAAGGAAGATGATTAGGTATTTTCTCATAACCATAGAATGTATCCTTTTTGTTTTGATTATAGTATCAGCAGTATTGTCATACATTAATTATTGGGGAAAAGAAAACGTAGGTTCAGTTGTAATTACTGTAGCAGAAGCTCAAATACAAACAACGACGCGCGTCAATTCTGATAATGATACTGATGAAACAATATCGGCGGAGGCAAATAGTAGTAGACTTGATGGTAGTCAACCAAACAGTTCTCCAATACAGGGTACAGGAATCCCAAACGAACAGACCGACGCTAATCCAGCACCTCAGGCTCCGATTAGTGGAATGGAAGTAAGAGCAAGAGAAAACGAAACTCGAGAAGGAACAGGGGCATTCGCCAATTTTTCAAATACTACAAGATAACACTCCTCTTACGGGTTTACCTTTGCGCATGCAGCTAGATCTGAGGATTTAATATCCTTTGATACAGTAATAGCTGTGGTTAGAAGGGTAAGGAGTTAGTTATGCCATGACATTAGGTCTGTATTTTTTAATGAATCGCCGCTTGATATACATTAGGGCACAAGTTCCGCAGGCCGCAGGTATGCTGCAGGACTCAATTCAACTGCCGCTACCAGGTATGTTGTTATTCTTCCTGCGGCCCTCTTTTGATTGATTTTTGTTTGTCTGGCTAACCAGCCTATCATTTTATGTTGTGCCAATAGAAGAGCCATAATCAAAGGTTCAGTTGGAAATGGTTTACCTTTAGCCTTTATTGCTAAGGAATATTTCTGACGCATTTGTAAGAATAGCTTTTTGTCTCAAACTCGTACCATCATAACTATGGTCAGGCTATGTAGTTTCTGGTGGCTTACTGCTACCACTTAACGTCCTTGTCTTTAATTGGTCTTTAGTTCCTAAAGAAAATCCATCTATAGACGATAAATTTCCACGCCAATATTCAAATCTAAATGGCTCTGTCGAAAAAACTTCCCAAACTTCTACATTATGTAAATGTATATGTGTTGGCCTATCATTATCTCCGTCCTTCTTATCTCTTAATTTTATTATGGACTCTTTCCAGTCCTTAGAATATTTTTCTAATGCTTCAAGTTCAATGGAATCCTTATGTTCTATTGTTTCCCCTTTTGATTTGTCAGTATAAATGTCGAACAAACTGGACAAATAATCATAGTATACTTTTGAGCTCACTAGTCCACCAACAACAACTAGGCCACCTGTTGCGAGCGTGACACCTGGGCCGATTTTGGTTTCTTCAACTTTTTGTATGAGATATTCTAGTACCTCGTCGTTTGATATTTCCGGCATGTCTGAATTGAATTAGACAGGGTATATGAGGATTTATACACCTGAGAAATATAAAGCAAAACTTCACATCTATATATAGACTGACAAACGTAAACGTAAAAAAGAGACATCAACTTCAAGTAAGCACCGTGAAGACCAAGTTTAAATTGAGCAACAAGTGGCCAAATGCCTTTAAGATTTAGTATCTTTTAGTTGTTGTTACCAGTTGAAATCCCAAACAGAGCGGCATTCCATTTTTCTGTTGACCTCCTTTTCTTCGTGCCATTGAATCACTGCCTGGTGATGCTGATAACATAATGGAAACATCTTCTCCCCTATAAAACACACGACAAGGCCATTGAGATTGCACCCATACTTTAAATAAAGTTCTGTTTCCTTTGAGACAA
>DASTCR010000075.1:0-4727 GCA_035710925.1 Nitrososphaeraceae archaeon
CTTTAACTTCCTTTACTGGTCTATGATCTAAGGCACCCTCAAATTGAATTCGATATCCGTTCAGCCTTGATACAACTACTGTGTCATAAATTTCTCTGAGCCATACAGAACCAATAAAGTACAAGTACGGAGGATTGGGTCTGGTCTTAATTATAGCTTTCACATGATCAAGACATTGAGTGATATCTTTCGATTGCTGGTCACTAGTTATTGTATCGGGGTCAATTCCAGCCTTTATTAGCGTCTCGGTAATGTTCTTAATATCTGGTTGACTTCCAACTATCAAGATTGCAGTTTTATTTCCATCTGGTCTTGATTGAATGGTAATTCGGTATGTGTTCAAACAAACATTAACCCGTTCGTTTATGTAGTCTGGAATTTCATTCTGCTTGCTAGAGGGCTGGCTATGGATTGCATAGAGAATAATGAGGTTGCCATCGGTAAATCGATATTCAGACAAATATATCAGTATCCATATGATTCACGTTTATATATTGCCTACTGAGAAATGCACAAGATAAGTGAAATTCATTGAATGGGAATCCACAAATACTTAAAGTTGGATAACATTTTGTAGATACGCATACGCATTCTAATTTAGCCAAAGGAATGACCCAAAAAATATTATAACTGGAGGCAAAAGGACTACCACGTGGGCACTCTTTTGGGAGCAGACAGTTGTCTTTCAAGTTCATCTAGTCTTTGCATAACCTCATGGTTTGACTGAAAATGCGAGAATTCCTTATTATGTCTAATTTTCTTAATGACCGACAGAGCCTCATCCATTGTGACGCCATGTTTTATATCATACTCAATTTGCTTAGCACAGGCTGATAATGTACTGTACTTTTTGAAATTGCGCTTTTCAAACGATGATGCATCAGGGGATATGCCCTTTATATAGCGGATTACTACCTTTTCCACGTGTTCTAAATGCCAGTCTTTCATCGCAAAATTATTTGACTTCATTACTGTCTGCATGCTCCTTTAACGGAAAAGGCTATTTAAATTCACAGGTCTTAGTCTAATGAAAGTGCGGCCATTAATATGTCAGCAGAGTATCTTCCTGGGGATGGAAAACAGAAATCGCACCTACATTTCATGAAATCAATTGTGCTCCTTTAAATGGGCAATATTATCGTAGAAGCAGTTCCCAAAATTGAAAATAGAAGATTTAATTTTTGTCAATATAATCTGAGAGATCAATTTCGTTACTCCCCGGTATTTGTGCGATTTCAAATCTTTCTTTGGACTTATGTAGCGTAGCTGTTGCATCAATTCCTAGTTTTGTCGTGACTAAATTCTCCTGATCGCTTGATGGATCCAAACTTGATCCTTTAGCATTGGTTATTATGATAATTCCTTTGTCTGCTTGGCATCTAGTAGAAATCGCATATTCAACTGCGGCAGGATCAGTAGGGTCAATGTCATCGTCCACTACTACTGTCATCTTAAGTGATGGATGCGAAGCAAATGCTGCAATTATGGCATTTTTTGGTTCTCCTTCAAGCCTCTTGCTAATTTGGATTACTGCATCTAACCAATTACTACCACCTTCTGTCAAATACACATTGCTTGTATTTGGGACGACATTCTTAACCGCTTCGAACATCTTAGCTTCGACCGGTAAGCCCATCAAGAGGCGATGCTCCATAAAACCTGGCAAGATATCATGATACACTGCATTGTTCCTAAACCATATTTTATTTAATTCAAAAACTGGTTGTTTGCGCTTAAAGTCATATGTCCTTAACATTTCAACCATCCACTCCTCATGTGTTTTGTCTTTGAGAATTTTACCCTCAAGAACAATCTCAGCATGTGCAGGAATAAGCAGTTGCGTATATTCACTTTTGGCGAATGTGAGTTTGCCACCGAGCAAAGAATTTGCAATTTCCATTTCGCTGATGCCATAAGCAGCCTGATAGGCAGCAGCAACACTTATTGCAGGATGAAGACCGATAGCAACTGACACTCTGAGATCTTCACCGTGTTCTCTGGCAAATGTAAAGCATCTATGTAGATGCCTACCTTCCACCATTCTGATGGCCATATGCCTTTCATCCAATCTCAAAAGCCTATGAGTAGAGGAATTTTGGCTACCGTTCTCCGGATTCCTTGCAAATACGACGGAAGATGTTACATAAGCACCGGCATCTTTCTCAAAGTGAGTTATAATAGGTAAATCCAGCAAATCATGTGAGGAATTATCTTGAAAAGGAGGATGTCTAGAAATTTCATTCGATGAGGAGAGTTTCGAAATGGACGACGTTATGCGGGCGTGGATTTTTTTTTCATCCTCAGCACCAACGGCAAGACAAAACCTCTTGCGAGTTCCCAACACGTTACATGCTACTTTAAAATTACTATCTTTTACTTTCTCAAAAATTAGAGCTTCCTTTCCTTCAAATTTGCTCCCGACCCCAGCAAGTTCGAACCTTGGGCTCACATTTTTCTTTACTTTTACAAGCTCTCCTATTTGTTCCAAGTACTTAAGAAAGCTGCGAAAGTCACAATCGTTATTGTAATTACTGGAAACGCTCGGATTCCTGTCTTTCGTTATTTCCATAATGCTTTCCTTCTACTATAGTCATGATTTCTCCCATAATTGCCTTCATATCATTTAAATTCAATTGTTTCACACTATGGAGTGAAACTAAGCAAATTCCATTTATCATTGAAGATACTCTTTCTGAAACCGTATTAATAAACATGGAGTTGTACTTACTTGGTATAACAGTCGCTGTGTTAGTTTTATTAGAAGAACTTATCGAAATAGTCAACGATCCAATCCTGTTTGCACCCTCCGCTACAATAATAAATAATCCGTTCTCAAATGAAATACACTTTAAATAAAAAGATTTCTGGCTGTCGGTTTTTACTTTTCGTATGACAAGACCATTTGTATCGTTCATTCCTAACTATTGTAAGCGAATTGAGATGGGCTTAACAATATTCGAACCTTGCAATCTTTTTCTTGCTCTAAGTTTAGCTTTGTATTTTAGGTTCCTAGGTTTTGTCCTCAAGCGGTATCCACAACAAGGACACCACAGTCCATCCCATTTGATGAAAATTTCGCAGATCTGACAACGTTTCTGACCACTAGCATATCGACCAGAGCCTACAGGCTTTTGTGCTTTATGACGAATGCATATTCCCTTGCAGGTCATTATTTTACTCGGTAAAATGTCCTACCTGTATTTAGTAGCGTTTGATAGTATTTAAATCTAGTCAAGTATTTAAAGTATTTTTGAAATCAAGTATAATATCATAAAATAATATTATAGTACGTTAAGTTCCCATTAGTATTTTTGATTTTTTTATTTGAAATTCGATAACCAGACTGCCGTGACTCTCGATCATATAAAACCAATCTCAGCCTACACTTTTCAATGCTTATCGCAAATGAGAAATCCTAGTTGGTGGTAACATATGTTCTGCTGCCTCACATATCGTTTGCATATTTGTCAGTCAGTTTCTGTCTGAAACCTATTGACCAGATTGTACTTAAAAATCATCCTCGGGCCATAATGGGTTGAATGAGCCTAAAGGGTCTGCCGTTTCTATGAGCTATCTTTCTAGCAGATAATATGTCTCTTATGCCTCGCCTATTTTTACCCGAATTGTGTGGCAGTGAGGTGCCCCACTCATCCACTATTTCGATCTCGACTGAGGTTTCAAACCTCGACTTCAACATAGTTGCAATGAGTCTTGCCATATTCGGATCACCATCTCCGATTCTTACAATTCTTTTTCTTGAGTCAATGCCGCTAATTAAAACAGAGATCAACTGCACCGCTCTTAATGGTGATGATTCTACAAAACTCCCTATTTCATCGCGCATAAAAATAATTGAGATCCCTATCCTCTTACCTGGGTCTACGCCTATTGTTAACGTGTCTGAATAGACAGTGCCCAAGCTGCATCGAAGGATTTTGGCTTTCATAAGAACCGGAAGCTTCTCGAGCTCGGTGTCAAGAAGTAAATCTTTTCTCTTCAGAATTTCGGCCTCATGTTTTGTTGTAATAATAATCTTAGCATCAGTTTGCGCTGCCTCCTGTGGAGAAAGTGACTCAAACTGTACATTCATCAATTTCAAAGCATTAATGATTCTATAGTACGACCGACCATAAACAGTGGCAACCGTAACCTTTTGTTGCAAAACATCCCTACTCAGGGGCGTTTCATCATGGTTGGTTAGAGAAAATTCCTTTTAAACCTTGTGGATAAGGGTTCTGTAAACTATGTTAAATCAAGGTTTGAAACCCGCTTCTACGGAGTTTGTTCAACACGACGCGAGATGCCTTCATCTGTTTTCCGCTTGCCTCCAGAAATGTGAGAGACGGAGCCTTTCACAATTACTTTAACTATCCTATCTATCATTGTGTCTGACAATGAGTTGATATTTTTTCTGATTCTTGCAAGATTTTCTTCTGACTCCTTAGAAACAATAACTGAATCAGCCTCTGCTTCAGTTCTCGCCTTATCAATTATTTGTTTTGCCTCTTCTTGGGCATTCGAAATCATTTGCTGCTTCAACTTCTCAATCTCCTCTTGTGATTTGTTTATCATGTGCTTCTTCAATTCTTCAACCTTGGAACTAATAGCATCTAAGTCGCCTTCAAGTTCGGATAGCGCCTTGATAATTCCTTCAACAGAATAACTTTGTCGTTCCAACGATTATTAATGCTACTATAAGACCTATTAAACCGTTACTTTTTGCTGCG
>DASTCR010000076.1:0-2215 GCA_035710925.1 Nitrososphaeraceae archaeon
TCGACAATTCGATAAATATTATATTCTCCGTAATGAACTCCTATGATACCTTCTGAGCATAGCCTTTTTAGATGCCATGATATAGTAGAAGGAGCTTTGCCTAAATGTTCTACTATCTCATTAAAAGTGCAAGAATCATGTTCCATCAAGAACAAGATTATATCTTTTTCAGAACGGACACGGAGATGAGATAAGATTTTTAGATCCTTCTTCGGAATGTCGACAGGATAATATCGTATTATTTTATTTTGCTTATATTTGTTAATAACTCCAATTTGGTCGAGTATATTTAAATGATAAGTTAGGACGCCATTAGCCATACCAGTCTGACGCGCAAGCTCTTTGTAACGGATCCCAGGATTATTGCCTAAGACATTTAGAATGTTGCTTTGACTGTCACTTAACTGATAGTGGTGATGCTGTCGGCTCCATTTTTTTGTCAATCTTTTGCTACCTGAGATAAAATCCTTACCCTCTAATATTATGTTATTTGTTCACCTTTAGTACTCCTATCCCAAATAGGGCCACCATCGCCAAGAGGATTATATGTGGCAATTCTATGTGAATGAGAGGAAGAGCAATCTCGCCTACATCCCCAGTAGCATCAAAAAGGAAAATCAGCTCAACTAATGACAGTGATAAGAATCCAAAAAACATAAACAATATTCTGGTGCTGCGAGTTCTTCTGTAGGCGGCCGCGGATATAGCACCTAGAAAAACTGATACAATAAAGCTGACTACATGAATCACAATATGATAAATCATGGTTGGATGATTAAGGTGTGGAAGAATTACTGGTAGACATAATACAGCTACTACAATTGCAGAAATTACAATCAATAACTTTGGCTTACTGGCTACTATTCTATGCATAGAAGGTGTAAGAGGTTGCATCTTCTAGTACATCTACATGACGCATGCCGTCATAATATAAAAATACAGTGGTTTGTGCATCGAACCATTTCGATGCATGTACTAGATGACTTAAATATTCCTGAATTAATTTTACCAAAAATGTTCAAACCAGAATTTATTGTGATAGCTACAAGCATTATTGCTGCAACACTTGTACTTTCTTCAACAGGGATTTTGCAGAATATGGCATTTGCACACCAAAGACAATTGTTTACGATCGGAGATAAGGACTACCTCTTTGTTGTTGGATCAATAGGTGAACCACTTTATGTTGACCAAAAATCAGGAGTAGAGATGTTTACATATTGGCCAGATCCCTCTGACCCTGTAAACTCACAGGCAAATGGAACAAAACCTGTTGAAGGTTTAGAAAGGATGTTGAAAGTAGACGTTTCAGCAGGCGCCAAGAATAAAACGCTAGATTTTGAACCAGCATTTAGAGATCCAGGTCACTATGAAGCACACTTCTTTCCAACAGTGGAAACAACCTACAATTATACAGTATTTGGAAATATCAATGGAACCGATTTTAGCGCGACATGGACTTGTAGCCCAGGAGGAGGAGAGTCAGAACCTATGTCAGATAATTCCACAGTTGAAATTTCACCAAATGTTACAAGAAAGTCAATTATGGGAGGCTTTGGATGTCCGCGGCCACTTTCAGAGGCAGGATTTCCTGAACCAATGATATCAAACCAGGAAATAGTCCAAAAACTAGCTGAGCTCGAAAATGCAACCAGAACGCAATAAAAAATAGTAAAAAAGAGAAACAATATCGACGTACCATCTTCCCTTATTTTATGATCAGTCGGGGGAAAGCCATGTCTTTTCCTAAACAAAAAAGCGTCCTGGGAATTTTAATGGTAGGAATAACTCTAATGATTTATTTTTCCGGTGGTGTATCGTTGTCCTTCAAGTCGTATTCGCAAGTTAGTTCCTTTGAAGAGTCTTCTTCGCCTATGCCGCAAACAGAATCAGTTACTTCATATTATGATGCGTTACTAAAAGTCCCCTTAATTGTATCTCAGACTACGATAGTTGGCATAGTATTCAGTCATATTTTTTTTCAAAGAACAATTCGAAATCACTTTGAGCTTTTCCGTGATAGAAATAATACCTATACAGGCGTATCAGAAGACACTACTAATCTTCATCTTGCAAAACGACTCCTTACCATATTATTATCATGCGGTATAGCCATACTGCTTTCGGCAACTTCTCTGTTCTTATTACAGGCATATAGTTTATCCTCTGAACTTGGTATTGATCTCGGCACAACTTTTACCATATTATCTGCTAC
>DASTCR010000077.1:0-5919 GCA_035710925.1 Nitrososphaeraceae archaeon
GACATGTTTTAGTTAGACAATTTTCTTTTTTGCTCTTGACAACAAATTTCCGTTTATGGGTCGTGGCCTTCACAAGATCTTATTCAACTGAAATCATTTGAACAGTTCGTCTTTTCTTGAGACCAAACCTCTCCAAACTATCTATTATCCATTTAATTATTTGAAGTATTATTTCGATGAAATTCCAGATACTCTGTGCGCCCTTATTGTTTTTTTCTTTGATATATGCTTGCCAGCGCTTGGCCACGATTCTTGAAAAATCCTTTTCTGGCAAATTCATGTATATAATGCAAAAGGTAATATAATAATATACTCGACTCGACCTTGTGCAGTTCAAAATTATGTTGCCTAATCTCCGGTAATATCCTTCTTAATGACAAAATAATTAAAGGGAATAGGCCGATACTTCATAATTATATCAGGTCATGAACAACCATGCTAGGTAAATTCAAACCAAAGACAATATGCAATAATTTATGAAATACACCATAGGGAACGTTTAATAGGCCTCCCAAAAAATTTGGATTGACGGATGCCGAAATTTAAGTCTACACAGGACATTATAAGAATTATTGACAATAAGGACCAAATTCGTAATTTTGGGGTTATTGCTCATGTTGACCATGGCAAAACAACAATGAGTGACAGTCTTTTAGCCGCCTCTGGCATAATCTCACCTTCAGTTGCGGGCCAGGCTCTTGCCCTGGATTCCATGAAGCTTGAGCAGAATAGACAAATGACTATTCGGGGGGCCAATGTTACACTCTTCTATGAAAGCGAAGGAAAGGAATATGTAATCAATATGATTGATACACCTGGCCACATTGATTTTACTGGAAGAGTTACTCGTGCTCTTAGGGCGATAGATGGCGTAGTAGTTGTCTCTGATTCAGTCGAAGGCATAATGACCCAAACAGAAACAGTTACAAGACAGGCACTAGAGGAACGTGTAAGGCCAGTTTTATATATAAACAAGATAGATAGACTCGTAAAAGAGTTAAGACTAGACGCAGTATCAATGCAAAAATGGCTATCCAACATAATAGCAGAGTTCAATAAGCTTATTGATATCTACGCCGAACCAGAACTTAAAGAAAAATGGAAAGTTAGTATCCAAGGAAATAGTGTAGCCTTTGGTTCTGCAAAAGATAGGTGGGGCTTTAACTTTAAGATTGCCCAAAAAAGAGGGGTTAGTTTTAAAGATGTGTACGATGCCTATACTTCGAACGATCCTAATGCAATAAAATCTTTAGCAGAAAAAGCCCCGTTACATGAGGCGGTATTAGGGATGGTAGTGCAACATCACCCTCCTCCACATGTTGCCCAAAAATACCGGATTCCAAAAATTTGGCAAGGGGACCTAGAATCGGACGTTGGAAAATCAATTCTAACATGCGATGAAAAGGGTCCGGCGGTAATGATGGTTACAACTATTAATGTTGATCCACAGGCTGGGAGGATTGCGACAGGGAGGCTTTTTTCGGGCACTATTAAGGATGGTGACGAGGTATACCTGATTGATGCAAAGAGGTCAGGAAAGGTTCAGTCAGTGAACATCTACATGGGCAATACGAGGGAGGTAGTAAGTATGCTTCCTTCTGGTAATATTCCAGCATTATTGGGCCTAGACTATGCCGTTGCGGGAGAAACCATTGCAACTGTAAAAAGTTTACCACCGTTTGAATCGATCAAATATGTATCAGAACCTGTTGTTACAATTGCAGTAGAGCCCAAACACCCAAAAGATCTACCGAAGCTTGTTGAAGCATTACGAAGACTAACTGTGGAAGATCCAAACCTTATCGTCAAGATAAACGAAGAAACAGGCGAGACACTCATGGCTGGAATGGGTGTTTTGCATCTTGAAATAGCTACATCTCTTCTGCAAGAAGCAGGACTAGAAATTACAACAACGCAGCCTCTCATTAACTATAGGGAGACTATCAGGACAAAATCCGGCCCTATAATGAGTAAATCACCCAACAGACACAACAAAATCTTTATGCGTATAGAACCCCTGCGTGAAGATGTTATTGAAATACTGAGAACTGGCCAAGTTAAAGAAGATATGGATAAGAAGGTTATTGCCAAAATTCTCAGAGAGAAGGGTTGGAACGCAGATGAAGCAAGGAGTGTCGCTGCTATAGATCCTGGAGGAAATATGCTGATTGATGAAACTAAGGGTGTTCAATTCCTACAAGAATCGATGGACTCTATAAGATCGGGATTCGATGATGTTGTCCATTCAGGACCTATTGCTCATGAAGCCTTAAGAGGCGTCAAATTTGTCTTACATCACTTTGTCCCCCACGAGGATCCTGCACACAGAGGTTTAGCTCAATTAATGCCAGCATCGAGGAGATCTATGCTAGGGTCATTGCTTATTGCAGATCCAGTTTTACTTGAACCTGTCCTTGGAATTGAGGTTAAGTGTCCACAGGAACAAATTGGAACTGTGGCCGGCATATTGTCAGGTAAAAGAGGAAAGTTACTTAATGTCGACCAAAAAGGGATAATATCAATTATAGAAGGCGAAGTTCCGGCATCTGAAACATTCGATCTGTCCGAGGTCATAAGAGGAGGAACCGCGGGGAAAGCAATGTGGAGTACATACTTTAAGTCTTGGCAAGTTGTACCGCAGTCAATACTTAGAAGCGTGGTTGCAGAAACGAGAAAGCGAAAAGGGCTAAGTCCAGAACCCCCAAATCCAGATGAATTTATCGACAAGGAATAACTCTTGAGAATTATTATTTCTGAGAGCCGCGTTGGTTTATTCGTTCAACCATCTCTTTTTTAATTCCTAATTATAAGAAACCCTCACAATATTTTTCCTGGCCAGCATTCAATCCTTTGGATCACTACCATGTCAATGATTTTTTCTGTGCATATCAAACGCCAAATCCTAGTAAACGTTATGAATCTAGAATGACTTGCAGTGTTTAGATTCGCTCCCCTACCGTTTAAAGTGAACGTGAGCAGTATTCCCGCCAATTATTATCTGGCTTTCCTGGCTAGAATTCTACAACTATTTAGCAAAGTTTAGTATTCAAAATACTAGTAAAAGATTCAGCAACTATAAATGCATCCTATGTCCATTTGATCTGTGGAAAATAATCCTGCTCCGACTACGCTCCCGAGCCTGCTTTCTTCTCCAGTGGGCATTGTATTAAAGCCCGATGTGATTATCCTCGAAAGCTCTGCAAATGTTGGTGAAGCTATTAAACTAATGACAGATAAGAACTCCAGAAGTGTTCTCGTATCTAACAGAGGAGAGATTATAGGAGTTGTAAGTAAGACAGATATACTTTTCAGGGTAATTTCTCAAAATAGAAGTCCTGATAAAGTTAAACTTCGAGAAATTATGACATGCCCAGTATTGGCTGTTCGTCCAAATAGTACTGTATCCGAAGCACTTTCTGTTATGGATAAGCATAAAGTGAGACAGGTATTTGTTCATGCCTATGCAGCAGTTCTTGGAATGGTAACGAGAGACGATATTTATCAGCTAATAGAGACAATATCGGTTTCTTCACAGGAAACTGCAATGAGTGGAACGCCTGTATGTATTATTGATTCAAAATCGATATCCTATATCAAAGATAACACCAAAGCCAGATTTCTATGTCCTTACTGCGAATCACCTTTCGATACAAAAGAAGGTTTGTCAAAGCATATGGACAGGATCCACCAAGGGGGTGTTGGAGTGCTTGAAGGTGATATACGACAGATGTTCGAATAATGGTTGCAGGACTGTCATTAGAATTAAAAAGCAACAGTTAATGTACAACTAATAGGACTTTATCACCATTATTACGGCATGCCCAGATCCCCTCCTTTAACCACAAAGGATATGGGCGATCCCGACAACTCAATCAGTGGTTTGAATTCCCCTAGGGTATCAGACAAATATTACGACAAACCATGGGGAGCCAGCTCAGACGTTGCTGAGGATATAAGGAATGAATATCGCTGTGGAGAAGGAGAGGAACCAATACCAAAAAAAGTTGCTACAATAAACTTCTTGCTTACCAGAGCGAGGGTTTTTAGATAATTTGCCTATGTTCCCTTTTTGTGTCGGGCTGCTGAAATAAAAACATAAACTAACCCTACAAGCAAGCCAAATCCTAGCGGAATGAAGACCGCAGCACTTTCCCAGGTAAATATTTGTCGGGTTAAGGACTCAAACATGCCTTTGTTACGCAGATGTATTAATATTATATATTACTAAATTATCTTGATTTAATCTAAGGGCTCGGAGCCCCCATAGAGAATTTTGCAAAAAAGGTAGAATATTCCCGTAATCGTTGAAATTTTTATAGAGGATCTTATTTAGCACCGATTAGATAAGAATGGTATTTGGTTTTTAAAATTATCTAGCACTAACCTTCTCCTTACTCTCCTTCAGACGATTACCTACAGACGAAATGAAGGTAATATTTTTATCGTAGATTTCGCATATTAAACATATGTTTGAGACCGTGATCATGGCAGATAGTATAACCAATTATGCAACGGTATCCGGTGTCATAGTGGGATTAGGAGTATTATTATTCATCGTACGCGCTCGTAGGCTAAAAGGAACAACAACGACCGCTACTTCCAGTCGTCGTGAAGAAAGAAAGGTAAAATATGATTCCAGCGGCAAGCCCATTTCGGATTAAATTGTGTAACTATTAACGATGCACTTCTACGATGCTTCGAATAATAAAAATAGAAAGTTATGCAATATTGCCTCAGAAGTCTTTTGTATTCTTTAAGCATATTAAAACTAGGCCGTAGGAGTTCCCTTGAAGCAACTCTGGTGTCTTGACGTCGTGTTGTTTCGCCCTCCTGCGGCTATATCTTTAAGCCTTTAAGAAGTGCTAATTATTAACAGTTATTATTTCGTCTGTTAACGAGAGAAGAGGTCGGAGCATTGCTTCATTAACAAATTTCTCAATCCGGCTGTCTAATAATCAAAATAATTATGACGTTATCCCTGTTAGACATCTAAAACGATTAAGTGAGTGTATAATCTACATACTATAATCCTATAATAATATGTGAATCATTATGTATTATGAGGTCTCCGCTCGTATGTGAGGGGCAACTTCGTCGGAAGCAAAGATCACAAGAACAATTATGTTTATCAAAATCTCAACTATCACATATACCACAACAACTTACTTTAGAAGATATTTCACCTAAATGGGCATCACGCCTAAATAATGAAAATATACCAACTTTTATGTCGTTGACGTGGTTACAATGGCGTTTCGAATTACAGAGGTCTTCTAAATGTGTTGTAGGAGAAGCATATGGCTATTCCTCGGAATATACTGAGAACTGTGACGAATGCGATAGAATTGGTTGCAAGTTTCTGTACTACTTTACATTAAATTGGCGAAGTAAATTGATACTAAATAAACAACAATTTGTAAGGCATTGGAACGAAGTGCATAATCGCTCACCTACTTATTCATAAGTATTTTCAATAATCAAATCGTCATAGGAATTATGATATAATGCGTCTAAGCTAAGCTTGAAAAGGCCTATTCAAATTCCTTCAGTGATGCAACCTTATCTTGCAATGATGCCTTCATCGTCCTCATCGCCCTCATCTTTATTTTCTCTTCTTTCTCTTGCCCGTCTTTTCTGGACATACTGTTTAAGATTATGAAAAAAGTACATAATAAGAATCTGTAGTTTGGCTGAAATAAATAAGAGGATAATGTCTTAGAATTCTTTAGCGTTTTATAGCGGTATAATTTCTAAGGCAAAATGGTCTCACAAGCCCACAGGACAAGCCTTAGACCAACCTGGTATCCTGATGCCCTATTGTTTCTTCCTGCAGCTATTTACATGTAACTTATATCTCAGTTAGGTATGGCTCCATCAATCTTCTTCTGTCTCCGGTTCTTCCTCTGTCACAGATTCCTC
>DASTCR010000078.1:0-14305 GCA_035710925.1 Nitrososphaeraceae archaeon
GCTAAATCCATTGAGGAATCTAACAATCAAATTAAAAGTGAATTATCTGCAATAAAATCGTCTAGTGTCTGGGCGGGAATTATTAGCGGCGCATTGGCAGCCGGGATTGTTTCTGCAGTAGCAATTTTTGTATTGACAAGACTATATGGCGACAATAGAATAAAGCTAAGCGAAATGAGATTAAGGAGATAAGACAACTGAATTGTACATGCCTAAAACTAGATCGTAAAACTTTATTGGGACAAAGTCCTTGTGTTATGATGTCACACGGAGAAAACGTAGCCTTTAATAAAGGGTGCAAGACCACTCCTTGCCTTGATGGAAATAAGGAAGGCATTTTCGTTATTACTTGCTTCGGTAGCGATTTCCCTTGCCACCAATGTCCTCTCAGTACATACCATAGGTATTCACACGGCTTATGCACAGGCAGCAATTAATGACCCAAATCTAAGAGCAGAATTAATTTCGAGTGGGATGTCTTTTCCTACCAGTATGGCATTTTTGGATAATAACAATATTTTAGTATTGGAAAAAGAAGGAGCTGTTAGGCTCATAACAAATGGGGTTATGCAAGACTCTCCGGTTCTGCAGGTCACAACAGATAGTAAGAACGAGAGAGGTTTGCTAGGCATTGCTATATCTGGAATTAACGGAAATGCTACATCCTCTACTGCTAGTGGTCAGCCATCAACAGTATTTCTGTACTATACAGAACAAGGAGAAGAAGAACTGAGAAACAGGGTCTATAAATACCAATGGAACGGACAGTCGCTTGTAAATCCTGTATTGCTTTTAGACCTGCCAGCAGGACCAGGCACTAATCACCAAGGTGGCAAAATGGTGGTGGGACCCGACGGTTATCTATATGTGGTGATAGGTGAATTACAGAGAGAAGGACAACTTCAAAATATTGAGAATGGACCTCCTCCTGATGATAGCGGAGTCATATTTCGAATAAATACTGAGGACGGTTCAGCGGCTCCTGATAATCCGTTTCAGGATGATGCAACGAACCGGTATTTTGCATACGGTGTTAGAAATAGTTTTGGTCTTGCTTTTGACCCCGTGACAGGAGTACTGTGGGATACTGAAAATGGAGAAGACAGCTACGATGAAATCAATATAGTAGATCCCGGGTTTAACAGCGGTTGGAAGACTGTTATGGGCCCAATATCCAGGGCCGGAGTGTCAGAAGAAAGCCTCGTACAGATACCCGGTTCCCAGTATTATGATCCGATATTTAGCTGGATAGAGTCCTTTGGTATCACTGATATAGAGTTCTTCAACTCTGATAGCTTGGGACAAAAATATGCAAATAACATTTTTGCTGGAGATATAACGCAGGGAAATTTATACTTCTTTGAAGTAAACCAAGATAGAAATGGTTTGCAGTTTAATCCCCAAAGTCAGTCGGGTCTTTCCGACTTGGTAGCAGATACAGACGAGGAAGTGTCCTCTGTAACGCTGGGAACTGGATTTGTTGGGATAACCGATATAGAAACCGGACCTGATGGCCTTCTATACGTTCTTACTCACGACCGAGAGACAGGCGAGGGGGATCTCTACAAAATAAGTTCAGCAGCGCAATAAAAAAGCAGAGTTTAAATTGGATTATTTGTCAGGGTTTGCTATGTTCAAAGACTACAAGTTTGGATAGAATATAGATAATGGCTAATATGCTCGCATGAATAGTTAATAGGTTAATATTTGCATGAAGAGCATTTTCACGCCGAAAGATAACCCCTTATGCAAAGAAAGTCAAGCAAACTATTCTATCTGGATGAGTATTTCGAGAAGATAATGTCATTTTAAATATGGACCGAGATTTTTCTTTCGCTGAATCGAAGTACCGGGGGACGGTGATTTATTATACACGAAAAGCTCAAAAGCTGAATTCAGCCAAAGGATTGTAGTTGTCCGGGCTATCTACTCATTTACGATTTCACAATTACTTGAGATGAGATCGCCCTGCGCGTCATTATAATCAAGTACTGTATCTACTCCATCCCCGCAATTGAATTGATCAGCATCAGAGCCACCCTCCATTATATCGTTCCCTGCGCCTCCAAAAAATTTGTCATTTCCTGTCCCTCCAAATAAGAAATTATCGCCATTTCCTGCAATGAGTATATCATTTCTTCCGCCCCCAAGTATGTGGTCATCGCCCGCACCTCCTTGAAGGATATCATCGCCAGATTCTCCTAACAGCTTATCATCGCCATCATTTCCGTATACTACATCATCTCCCTCTCTTCCCTCCACGTCATCATTTCCTGCCAGAGCAGTTATAATGTCTCTTCCATTTGAACCTCTTATCTCATCATCACAAATCGTTCCTGTTATAGTATTACCATCTTTTTTGATTTCGGGTTCTTCTGGTTCAACTGTATTGCTGACACATCCAGCGGATGATGTTGATGATCCACTATTTTCGGATGCAGACAAAGGACGTTCCTCCTGAGTAGTAGCGTCTAATGAATTCTGCGTCGGAGTTTCCTCCTGGTCCTCTTCACCTTGGCTCCCTTCCTCCTGGTCCTCTTCACCTTGGCTCCCTTCCTCCTGGTCCCCCGTTTCCTCTTCCTCCTGGTTCCGCGTTTCCTCTTCAGCCTGATCCTCTTCCTCTTGTTTGTTGTCATTAGTACTATTGCAGAATGGAAAATCCGGACTCCCAATTTCGCATTCCTGGGCCTCAACCTGTAAAACGAAACTCATTAATACAAAACCAATTACAGTTAAAACACTAAGGAGCGACAGATCCAATAGCGCGATATTTACAATACTGAGTGACATACCTTTTTTTCTGCTTTCATTTGAGTTACAATCACTATATATGAATGATATGTCGTTGAGGCAAAAAATAGTAAATATAGATTTAGTCAGATTTTTGAGGGCATTACTAGACGGAGGAACGTTAGAAAAACAAACCGCTAACGATTTACAACCGATGTCGAACCATCTATTGTGACTCTTTTCACATAAAGATAATCTAAGATCTAGGGAGTATTCTAAAAATTTTCCCTTGCCCTATTGATACAATGTACAAGTACCCGTCCGGCCCGACTTCGAGGTCCGTGATCCCCCCGAACCCTTCTCCAAATATGACACCATCGAGTTCAGCGGTCGTGTTTGCAATTTTATCCTCCAGGGAACCAGAGAGCTTCAGTTCTGTTCTATCACTATTCAGTTCAAAGTGATATAGCCGTCCATTGTGAACATCCGCTACGAAGATGTCATCCTTGTATTGTACTCCAAGCTTTTCGGAGTGAAAAAATTTTATGCTCGTAGGACCGACAGGATCTATCCAAATAAACTCTGGAGTACTATAATTTCCTCTCCCGCCAAAATCCACTAGACCCCCCCAACGAATGGGGGAAAATATTTCCCAATCAGTTACATTAGAGCGAGGATTTACTCCATGTGACCAGATACCCTGAACAGGGGTATATCCGCTGTTAAATCCCGGTTCTACTAGGTTGATTTCATCAGCATATGCGGGTCCATTTTCTGTGTCCCATAAATTGCCTGTTACTGGGTCAAAGTCTATGCCAAAAGAGTTTCTTAAGCCATAAGCATAGTAAAGGGCTAGAGGATAACTGTTACCCAAAATACCCTTGTTCTGGATAGGTCTTCCATTCAGATCAACGGCGAGAATACCACTGCGGCCATCTATCATGCTCGAATTCAAATAATTTTGGGTTAACGTTCTAACAAATTGACCACCTGGATTAAACGACCCATCTACATCACCTATGGTTACAAAAAGACTATTATTATCAGGCCCCAGCATGATGGCACCTCCATTATGTCGTGGTCCAGGAAGAGCAGGCAAGTCCAAGATTAGTTTACCTTGGTGAAGAGTATCATTCAGTATTTCGTACCTATACACACGATTGCCAATAGCCTCCCCTCCATCCTCAAATATTGCTTCGCTAAAATAAAGAAAGACAAATTGGGGATCCCCATTATGCTTGGAAACGGCAATCCCGCACATGCACCTTTCAACCTCTGTAGCGACATTCACATCAATAGCTGGCTCCCTCATAATCTGGCCGTCTACAATCCTCTGTGCAGTTCCTTTATCCTTTTCTAATACCAACATATCATCTGCATCTAGAAAAGCCATAGTCGTTGGAAGTTCCAGACCCTGAACAACTTCTTCTACCCTTAAATTTGGATCACGAACCGATGGCATAGTGTTATCATCAGAAAAGCGCAAAGTAGGAGTGTAACCTATAGCATCTACCGTATAGATAATGTCAAATAGGACAAACACAATCGCAACAACCATGAACAACCTTGAATTTTTGGAACAGTATACTTTTCCAACCAGACAGACATGTTTCTTTATCGACTGCAGTATTACCACAGTGGGTTAGTGTTAATTGCTATATATGACAGTATAGAATTGATCAGCTTAGCACAAACAGAAAAATAGAGCATAATATGTAATGATGTCACTTGAGTTTCTCTCTTCCTTACGCATACATACACACCGTCTGTTCAATATTGAAATTTCGAGTCTTTGTTTTCTACGTCTTACTTTTAACGTCTTTTGCTGTTGTGAGTCAATTAGAAATAGCAGTCTGGGCTGATAACGACGACGAAAATCCTAACCCGCAGCAGCTAAGTGGGCTACGTCCATGTTCTATCCAGGAAAAAAACGTTCAAGGAAGGACCATAGTTGGAACCATACTAGCCGATATATGCCAGGGGACTGATCGCAGCGAAACTGTGTTGGGGCTGCAAGATAATGATATTCTATCTGGTCATGGAGGCGATGACATATTAGAAGGCAATGAAGGGGATGACAAGGTACTTGGAAATGCCGGAGATGATGTATTACAAGGGAATGTAGGAGATGACAAGATAGATGGCGGAGGTCGAAATGACGTTCTAATCGGCGGCGAAGGAGATGATATTCTTTCAGGGGAAGACGGAGACGATATATTGTACGGCGTAATCGGCAACGATGTAATGAGGGGCGGTCCTGGAGCTAATGAGTTTATATGTGGAGATGGAGTTGACACCGTTTTAGATTATAAGCCATCCCAAGGTGACGTAATATCAAACGATTGTGAGATAGTCAACAGTCAATAGAAAGCGTCAAATACCAGATCCTAAGCGGGTTAGTGCGCACTCTATCTTATGGATGCAGAAAAATTCATGTCCTCCGGCCGTACGACTGCGAACCTCGGAACTCATTAGCCTTACTATTATTATAAGATCTCATGTATGAGCAAAAAGACCAGTTAAATTGCATCCGACGTCTTTCAGTTATTCATAATGTATTGCTACAATTGAAATACATTTTCTATCATCTTCAATTTCAAAAGCTGCTCCCTTTTACCTACCCAGCCGTTCTAGACCTGAAGTAATGATTAACCTTATCATTTTTACATGCATCTAAGCTATTGTCAGAGGCTCTACAGCTATTTTCCACTATCTCTCGAAGCTGCTGATCACATTCAGGGATTCCGGCTGGCAATGATTCTATGCAAAAGTCAACTATTCTATTAAGCTCAGCATTAATATCTTGTTCCTGGACTCTGTTCGGTGGAGTTCCAGTAAATAGTGAGGAGGCCCCTGCAGCAACAGATGAAGCCAGTACCACCATCAACACTATTACAATGATCTTTTTAGATGCTATCAATGGTTATATTAACGAGCATAGCAGGATTTTTAATGTTAGCGACTATTTTCAGCTGATAGTGACTAGCAAATCTTCGCAGATAACCCTTGTATAAGTTGGTCAATCTGTTTGCTGATGTACCTTCAAGTGCAAACAATATTTCTTGCATCCGTTACATTATTCTTGTCTTTATGGCCAGGCCCTGCGCTCGTCATTAGGGTCGATAACAAAAATTGATAACCAAACTATATTTTACTATACTATATTCATCGAGAGAATATCCCTACTTTTGAATTATTTGTAAAATTCGATCGTCGTAGGCATCTCCTATTCCGACAGCATTCTTGTTGGCTGTTAGGATATACAGAGAGCCATTAGGAGCTTCGAAGACGTCATTGAGCCTACCATATCCTACCAGGATATTATCTTGCACCCTTGACTCAAGATCAATTTGATGGAGATGGGATCCTCTTAAAGTAGTAAATATTACATCATTTTGATATCCCAGTCTATCAGAAATGGGAATCGTAAGTCCGGTTGGGGCAATTGATGGATTAAAACAAAACAAAGGTGTCTTGAACTTCATAGCAGTAGATGACAGCGAATAATTGCAGACCTCTAGAGGCCATCCATAGTTTGATCCGGGTTCAATAATATTAATTTCATCATTGCCAGACGGTCCATGCTCTGTTGCGAATAATTCTTCAGTCAACGGGTGCCAGGCGAGACCTTGTATATTTCGATGCCCATACGAATAAACAGGTGAATCAGGGAATGGGTTATCGTACGGGATTGTTCCATCATGATTCACTCTCAATATCTTGCCTGCAAGAGACTTAGCGTCTTGAGCAAGTTCTGGGATCTCTGAATCGCCGGTAGAAACATATAATGCTCCATCTGGCCCAAATTTTAACCTGCCTCCATTATTTAAATCTGAAGCTGGGATACGATCAAGAATAGTCTTCGAGTCCACTATCTTATTGTTCCTTTCGGTAAGCACGAGGACTTTATTGTATAGTCTTTCATCTTCGACATAGGTCTGATAGATATAAATCAAATGGTTTTGTGTGAAGTTTGGATGAAGTGCAAGCCCTAGCAAACCTGCTTCTCCTATATTTTCTGTTCGGATGTGAGCAACAGGCTCACTCTCTAGTGTACCATCAGCATGTATCATTCTAATCCTACCGGGTTTTTCAGTAAAAAAAATTCTTCCGTCTTTTGAGACGTCGATTGACCATGGAATTTCCAAGTCTTGTGCAACTGCTCGAATACCTTTATTTGATTGATCACCCGACCCAATTGGTTCTGGGATAGGGATTATAGTGGTATCAGAAGACGTCGACAGAATTGTTGCCACGCTAACTGCCCCTGCTATAATAAAGGCCATAACTAACTTATAGTGGAAGGGGAATGATTGTACTATGTTTTTCCACCTATTTCGCATGTTACACTAATACCTAAGTAAGCTCATTATTGTTATATGTTCGTTATAGTTCAACAAGGCATTAGTTTGCAGCCGAGTTTCGAGTAGAGGCTACAGAAGGTTGGCCGACCTTTGAAACCATACCGTATTATATGTGGTCGACACAGTTCTCAGCCAGGCAGCCAATCACAGACAAGAAGAAGAAAAATATGGGGGCACAAGTAACCATCTTTCAATTTTCTCTATTGCTGAACCTGTATAGAGTACAATACAATTTTGTCCTTTTCTTGAAGTTCCCTCCGATGTAAATAGTAGATGCTCAGCTGTTAAACCTATATTAATCCCCTTTACAGTAACGCGTAAAGGACAATGATTATAAAACTTATATAGCCAGTGCTACTTAGCAAGGTCATGTTAAATCACTTTGGACTTCTTGCGGTATTGGCCTGCTTGCCAGTAGGACTGGGATTGATGAACACATCAAACTTCGTACAGACATTCGCCCAGTCACCTCAATTTCCAAACAACACCGAAACTGCAACAGAATTTGCAGACGTAATAGAAGGTAATGATACCTCTATCATTCAGAATAATACTAACATAGGGAACACAAATAACACATTAGCAGACAGCACTGATGTTAACATTAGAGAGGACTGCATGCAAATTCCAGGTCAATCTGAACCATACTGCCCTTAGTACACTTTTCTATTTCTCTTCTTTTCTCGAGATCACTTTTAATATATCCACCTGGGATATTGACAGATTGTCTCTCTGTCCAACCAACAGGTAAATTCTTTTCGACTGTTCACACAAGATCCTGACATGATCTGCTAAATAGAAGTGCCAATACTGGAATATCGACACGGTTATACAATTTTGAAATTCACCTTGTTAATTTTAAATGAAACCCCTTCTTCATAAAGACCTTTTGAAATACTACGAATCAGCCCCTCCTCCACGGCATTACGTCTTTGGTCACTCTCAATGATGTCTAATGGCAAATCTACATCGATCTCCATGTTTAATCTCCCTTTTTTTGTTTCCACCATTTCAATACGGTACCTTAAATCAAGGTTAAATCCTTATCCTATTTTCATATCTTCATTCTGAAAGTTCTAACAGGTACACTTTTGGCAGATTAATAATGCACTTTCTGAACAGAAAATCAGTATTGTCTGCTTGGTTTACATATCTGTCAAGAGCTGTTCAGCAACAATGCTATAAAGTCGAAATAGTTACATCTCTTAATTATTATTATATTAATTCCGGTTTATTAGAATATGATAATTAATTAACCTGCGAGATCAGTCATTTACATATATGCCAGCTTACAGCAATCTATCCAGTGACAAGCCAATGGTCGAAGGCAAACGACTTTTGATTTGCATAACTGGAATGCCCGGTGCTGGCAAATCTACTGTTGCCATTTTGCTTAGGAATTATGGATTTTCATTGATTACTATGGGTGACGTTGTTAGGGAACAGGCAAAACTTAACAATCTAGAAATGACTGACGCGAATCTAGGTAATCTGATGCTTAAGCTTCGCGAAGATTTGGGCCCAGCTGCAGTTGCACATCTAATTTTGAAAAAAATAAAGCAGGATTCAGGTATGAAACGTGATATTGTAATTGACGGTATAAGGAGCATAGATGAAGTCAAAGTGTTGAAAACCATCGGGTCAGTTAGATTACTGGCAATCCACGCGTCTGCCGAAACAAGATACAACCATATCAAGCAGAGAGGTAGAGCAGATGTTCCACAAGATAACACTGATTTCCTCATCCGTGACCAACGAGAAATAGATGTGGGCATAAGCGAGGCGATTGCCATGTCGGATGAGGTTGTATCTAATAACAATCTAACAATGGCCGAATTACAAAATAAAGTTCTAGGTATAGTTGGAAAATGGCTCGATAACATTGACAGTATCAATAATGGAAGTCCCAGGAATTAAGAACAATGAAAGAATTGCCTGCTGCAATCCAAATGATATCAGTAGCAGAGACTCCTCTAAATCCTTCCGAGTGTCCCGAAAAGGTAAGAGCTGCACTTGAGAATGTATTTGACAACAGCATAGTTGAGACAAGGCACGGCAGATTGATTGGAAGGGCTATCGGAGGCGAATCGCTTAACACTATATATGAACAAGTCAGATCTAGAGCTGCCCTAGGAGTATTGAGAAAAGCCCTCATTAGGAACAGGACTATGGATTCCACCTGGTTTCTTTTGAATAAACAAGCAGCCGCGGCCGGTACGGTAGCTATTGTAGAACATAAGGACGAGTCACCTCTGGGTGCAATAAAGATAACCATTGAGTGCGATGATTTAGACACGGTCATTGATTGGCTTTCCCCCGCGATGTAGAAAATTATGAACCTTTGATAATAGGTTAGGCAGACTTGAACAAGGGTTTGAAGAGCGATCTTTTATAAGTAATTCTACTAATGTATTGATTGTGAGGACGTCGAACTTTTCCGGTTCTTCAAAAGGTCGCCTGAGTGATGGAATCCTTGGAATTTATGCATGGTTGGAAAAGAGGCAGTCCGCTATGTTAGTAACCGCAGTTACCAGTATAATTTTGCTTTTCATTATGCATATGTCTACTGTTACTATGCGAATCAATTCAGAGTCTCTTTTGCAGAATTTTATTATCTTGGTTACCATAGTCTTGCTTCTTATTATTGGTACTTCGGTTATCTGCAAGGGTATAGTTCCTATAGCTATTTGTTCGTTAGGGCTTACTTTGGTATCTGCCGGTATACTCTATCCGTCTTACTTTATGGAGACTGCCGGTGAACTATACTATAAGTCCTCGTACGGGTTTATGTCAGAAAGATCCGTTTTGAACGCCGCTCACGGCTACTTTTTGCTGGGAATAGCCATGGTAATCCTAAGCTTAATCATCGGATATAGACCTACAATACTCTATACTAGAAATAGGCCCGAATCATTGGAGGCTATTTGGAAGAAATATCCAATATGGTATGATAGCGTAAAGCTTGTGGGAGGTTACGATGAACCTTCCGTACCACTAAAAAGCTTAATGACAGCCGAAGAAAGATATCTTTTATGGCGCTACGAATTTGTGCTTACAAGCATTTATGGGACACCCTATCTAGTTAAGCCAGACGGATACGTACCTGCTAGCTCAAAAATTTTAAGAGACAAGGAAAGTCTATCAATGATTGGCAAGTCGAGGTACACGGGATATTTTGGATAATGTGCTAATTACAAACGCCTTTCTTTTGATATAGCTTCCACTATATATATGATAAATCAGTGAAAGGCTATTGGGTTAGATTAGGTCGGGCGGCTTGCATAAACTAAAAATTGTAAGAATCTATCATACATAAAGTTCAAATTTTGCAAGATGTTGACAAGTCCCTCCTAATCTGCTAAGATCCGCCCTATCTGACAATTAGTACAGAATGCTTAGTTTGGTGTAAAACTTTCTCAGATACACTTCCTAACACCATCTTCTTGAATCTTCCGGAGCCCCTATAACCCATTACTATCATATCGAATTGTTCCTTCTCACTATATTGGGTTATCTTTGATGCCACGTCTCCTTCGATGAGAGTCGTTTTAACTTCCACGCCTTCATCGTTTCCTATTGCTTCACACTTTTCGAGAATCTGTTCTGATTGTCTTCTGTAGTCTCTAAGCAAATTTTCCAACTCTTTTTGTGGATGAATATATACAGTCGGTGCCCTTTCAATTACGTGGAGGGCCGTTACTTTGGCCTCTAATTTTTTCGAAAGAAAGATAGCTGCCTTTAGTGCACGAAATGAATTGTCAGAGCCGTCCACCGGTACCAGTAGCTTTGAAAACATTCTTTCTTGCTCTGCTGCATCAAACCATATATACTTACATTACACTATGGGTAACCTTTTTCCAGAGATATATCATTTGGAATTTGTGATATCTAGCAGGCTGTCATAATCATGCTATTGTAAATTCTTATATAGTGTATTGCGCTAGAACAAAACGCAAATGAATACAAGAATCCTACTGGCGGCAATTGCAATTGTTGCAGCATTTGGTATCGCAGCAGTCATTGGTTCAGTCTCTACAGCTATTCCAGTAATAGCTCAGAATATGACAGGTGACAATATGACTGCGATGGGCGGCAACATGACAGGGATGGGCAATATGTCGGCTGGTAATATGACACCGTAGTCGGAGCCAAATCCAGAGCTTCAACGCCACCTATAGCAAAATGCATGGGAAATTATAAATCTGGACAAACCAAAAATTTTTTCTTTTATTTTTACCTACGCTGCTATCAAAATCAAGTAGACAGCATAGGATGTACATGTAAACTTATTTGATTTCCAGACAGCAGAAATAACAATTTCATGATCTGATACTACGTTGTACTTATTTGGATTGGCTGACGCATCCATGTAAGTAGGGCAGACTTTCAGCTGTTTTGATGATAGATAAAAGCAAAAAAGGAGGGTCTGCCTTGATTGAAGGAAATACTTAAAGATGGATAGGCCAAATTGAACCGTAAGAAAGTGTCATCTGCAGCAAAACAGGATCCGCAAGAAGATAGAATGGCTCAGCTAATTAAACATTGGTCGGAGTTGCTCAAATTACCTACCATAGGGCCATTTCATGCTTTTTCGCAAGAAATCGACCCTTATTTGCAGGGAATGTTGAGTATAAATCAGACTTTACTAAAGCTACAAGTTGACCTTAACGAATATTGGTCTCATATGAAAAATGCTTATTCTAACGCATTAAAGGAAACAACAGAGAGAGCACCCAAAACCTTCAACACAAAGGAGGATTTTGAGAATTACAGAAAGGTTGTAATTGAAGCATTCGAAGATGCTTTTACCACTCTATTTACCTCAGAGGAATTTCCTAGGGTCTACAATAAAGTATCAAATGATCAGATGGAATTACTCAAGTCTATCCAACAGCTAGTTGAAAACAGCCTCCAAACCTTAAATCTCCCTACCAGGAGTGAAATAAACGAGTTAGCAAAAGATATGCATTCCTTAAAAAAAGATATTCGTAGCTTAAAAAAGAGATCAGGGGGAACCTATTTTGAGGGCGATAAGAGTAGCAGCGTAGAATAGTGATCAATTTACTGCATATGTATTGGGATAGCAGAATCGGCTACTTTCTTGTTTTAATACGACTCAGATTGTAAGTTGAGGATACAATTAAGGTAGAGTAAGTTAATAGAATGGGATTACTCTGTGCCATCTACATTAATTATATATGTATTTTCAGCCATTTGGATACTGTATTTGCAGCCAACGATTTGACTTGCAATATGCAAGTTTGTTTTTAGGTGCTCAGTAACTCTACCTACTCTGTATCGTGACTTTCCTTTCATTAAGCTCAGTGGTAGCACAAGCATGTCTGCAAGAAAGAAGTCAACTGGAACGTTGGCTTTATATGTCTCTAAGAATCTTTGTGCCGCTTCCGACCCAACCTCTTCTGCCCGCTTACCACGCATACCTATTGAATCTCCTCCAACAAAGGGGCCAAAGTCGGACTTCGTGTATACTAGGATAGAGGAACCAGGGGATAACGATCTTTCAAAGGAGAATGAATAATTGTTGCAACGAACTCCGTTTTTCTCTAAATTTAAGAGAGCAGAAGAAATCTGGCGTTCTCCAATATGCTTAGGAAGTTGTGAGCATACGCTGGCAATTCGAGGTTCTAACTGTCTCGTGGTCAGAAGATCAATTGAATCTGGTAAGTTGCAGGGGTCGATGTTTGCAATTATGATACCTCCTCCTTTAGGGTAGTATCCTCTCCTCAATATTTGCATCCAAAATTTTATTCCAATAGTCTGAAATGCCTCTCTGACAACATAACGTAAATAATCGGCCGTAGGACTCATGGACGTATCAGTCCCGCCTATAATTCTAACACTAAGGCTTTTTCCAGAAAGAGAGACTGCAGGAATCAGGGTTAAAAGTATCATAGGTATGCTTCCTGCGCTCTGAACGTCAATGTTCTTGGAGCCTTCTTCAAACTTATCCAGGCTTGGAATGAAACGTATCCAATCCGCGCCGACTTGCAGGTTGTCAACTGTTGCGTGAAAGAGGTCTGCCATCGCTCTGACTGCAGTAAAGTGCTGTCTCCGTAGACCAGGTACTTTACGTCCTGCACGAATATTAATAATTTCGACTGGTTTCCTTGTTATTGCTGAAAGAGAAACTGCGGTACGAACAATTTGACCTCCTCCTTCGCCATATGAACCATCAACCCTTACCACGGACATTACATGCCTGCCCTTTTTTTGCGCCTGTGTCGCTAGGACAACGGAACTAACAGACATATATAATAATCCATGAGTCGCTAAAGCATTTGGCTATGCCCCGCGAACTTATAGCAGTGATCTCAGGGTCAATTAATCATCCAAAAAACGAGAATAGCTATACAGTTTACAATACGTGTTCAGTATTACATCTACTGAGACTGGTACCTTGACAGTCTTTGATCCACGAACAATGCACTTGCATTCCTACCATTGAAAGAAGATTCTACTATCGTTAAATAATTTTTTACTTTAAATTACTGTAAGAGTTCATCATTATGTATTGCATAGAGGATTATTTATCGGTAGATTCCAACCCCTGCATTTAGGTCATATTATTACAATCAAGTTCGCTTTGAAGTCAGTAGAGCAACTTACTATCGTAGTTGGAAGCGCCAATAAAAGTCATGAAGCGAGAAATCCCTTTACTGCTGGAGAGCGTATTGAAATGATTAAAGACTCTTTGGATAATGACAGCGAGATTGATATAAAGAAAATACTTATAATTCCTGTCCCGGACTTGGGAGTACATGCTCTTTGGACCAAGCAGATAGAACTTCTAACACCTAGATTCGAAGCTGTCTTCTCCAACGATCCTCTTACCAATATTCTATTTAAGGAAAGAGGTGTAAGCCTAATAGCGCCTCATTTATCTCGTAGAAAACTACTGTCCGCGACCGAAATTAGGTCAAGAATTGTCAGAGGAAAGGCCTGGGAAAAACTTGTTACTCCACAAACAGTAAAGGTCATCCACGATGTGGACGGAATAAGAAGAATCAAGACATTATTTGCAAGTAAGGCGGACACGGATACGTATCACTTCCCTTCTTAGTGACTCATTTGCTCCATTCGCTTCATAGATCAATACTCAGATATCTTAAACCACTTGAGCTCAATGAGAACTAAGAAAAATTTTTTTATAAGTTCGGGTTACATAATTTATTGATATTCGCTAGGAAGAA
>DASTCR010000079.1:0-2127 GCA_035710925.1 Nitrososphaeraceae archaeon
GAGCCGACTTAAGTAGTCATATCTATTTAGAGACCTCTTCATTTTCAACACAAGCAATGATGAAGTCGATAGAGATGCCCAGCGGAGAAGAAATAGATACAGACATAGATAAAAAATACCCAATTGTCGATTAAGCATCCCAAGTATAAATTGCTCTTAGTATATTAAGCAAAACTAACTCATTTTCAAGATCGTTTGGGCAAGGAGCTTACATATTGATATCAAAATACGTAAGGCCACGAGAAAAGAAAAGGTAGCTAGAGAGAAAGATGGAAAATGTAATTAAAGTATTCCCTTTGACCTAATACCACAACAGGTTTCATGTGAACAAATCCAACTGACAGCGTCCAACCATTGAAAAATGTTACCTGTGTTCTAGTACTCCTGTCACCCAACCTTTGATAATGGTTCCAATGTGATACTAATACAATGTATTACAACGTAAACTCACATCTATTATACTCTGCAATTCTGTATTTGCCAGCATGCATTGGCTCTAACGGATGCTCTAGGTATAGAAAGTAATGTTTATTCATTTATTTGGTTAATCTTTATCCTCTTTGTAGGTACTGCCCTAGCTGTAGATATTGGAGTACTGGATAAGGCTAAGAAATTTATCAACAGGAAAGCTACTAGAAGTAGTAATAACAAAAGTTTATCAGACCAAGAGAATAATACAATAATTCCCCTAAATAAAGAGTCATCATTAGAACAGGAACAGAAACAACAACTGCAAACATTTAGAAGGGCTCTTTATTGGACTATTCTGTGGATATCCCTTGCAGGTGTATTTACAGTTATTGTCTACTCTGCATTAGGACAAGAAGGAGCTCTGCTTTTTGCAACAGGTTATGCACTTGAAAAGTCGCTAAGTGTAGATAATATGTTTGTCTTTTTGCTCATATTTTCTTCTTTGGGTATTCCTTACGTCTATCAACATAAAGTCCTGATGGCTGGTATCTTGAGTGCAATTGCAATGAGAATTGGATTGATTCTTGCAGGTGTTTCTTTGCTTGAGAGCATCCATTGGATGATTTATGTATTTGGAGGATTATTGTTGTTTACAGGAATACGTATGCTTCTACAAAAGAAAGAGAAGAAGATAGAAATAGAAAAAAATATTGCAGTAAGAATACTAAGGAAATTTATTCCTGTTTCCTTAGAAGTAAATGGTAACAAATTTTTGTTACACAAAAATGGTGTGCTTTTTGCCTCACCTATGCTTGTTGCTCTGGTAATAGTTGAAATGACTGATCTGGTGTTTGCATTGGACTCCATACCCGCCATCTTGGCAATTACCACAGATTCATTTATAGTCATAACTTCAAATATCTTTGCAATTCTTGGTCTGAGAAGTTTATACTTTCTTCTTGCTGGCATGATGGAGAAATTCTATTACTTAAAACCTGGCCTTGCTGCAATACTCCTTTTTATCGGAATTAAGATGGTCATATCAGAGGTTTATGAAATACAGATAACGGTATCTTTGATGATAATATTTAGTATAATAGCGGTTGCAATAGCTCTATCATTTGTTCGAAGTCGTACTGGATCTTTAATGGTGGAAAGGTAGAATTTGGTAGGTTTTCTACTGATTTTGCCGATACACGATATTTGAGATAAGTATATACTTACATCTAAACATTGGTTTATCTCACTTTGGATTGAATAATTATCCCAAATCCATTAGGAAATATTTGCCTGATATCCTTATCTAGTTCATGTGCGATATTAAATAATCCTATGAACTGGGATAACGAAACCAAGCGCTTTATTATTCATAGGCTAAAGTGGTTATTAATTTTCATGGGGGTCGGTATTATCTTAGTTTCCTTGCTCCCTTTCCCATACGATTTCATATCTATAGCCGGTCTTTTTGTTTTGATGACCTACCTTAGAAACAGGAGCGAAATGAAAAGGTTTGGAGGTGGAGGCGGAGTAAGGAACCTGTTCAGTTCGTTTTCATCCGCTATGTCTGATAATCAAAGCAGACCACTGAAATACTATTGCATGAGCTGCGGAAAAGAACATAAAGAAATTGCATGTCCTAATTGTGGCTCCAAAATGAAAAGGGTAGGATAGTGTAGTCTCAGCCACATAGAGAAGGAAAAAATATTGATAGCTGGC
>DASTCR010000080.1:0-3951 GCA_035710925.1 Nitrososphaeraceae archaeon
GAATATCTTTACACATTGTGGTGGACATACATTCTCACAAGCCATGCAGAAAATGCAATCCTTTTCTCTTATCATAAATGGCTTTTTCTCAGATGCTGGATGTCCAGGTGTTTCTAACCATTCATACACATTAACCGGACATGCTTCTATACAAGCTCCATCTGCTACACAAATGTCAAAATCCACACATACTTCTGTACCCCATATACCCAATTGACCAGGCGGGTCTACAGGACCCCATACCTTTATTCCTTGGAAGGTTCCTGCAGTTTGTCTCTTTGTTTTAAATGATGGATCAATAGGACCATCAACCTTTGAATAGTTAGTCCCACTTCCTGTTAGGGATATAGTTGTATTACCCGCAGTTGGACTAGGGATGCTAGCGGGGGTTGAAGACGATGCAGTGCCGACAGTCTGTTCAATCGTCGGTGTTGGTTGGCCAGCCTGCGCGACAGAAGAAGACTTGTTCTGCTGTTCCAGGCTCGGCACTGGTTGAGATTTTACAGCTCGAGGTGGAGTCGCTCTCATAGAAGCTTCAGCCAAGATTTTTGTTCTTTTCGCAATGCAGAGCTGATTATGAATGTCCTTCATGCTTTGTAGTGTAAGAGGATTGCTATGGCCTAAGAGAGACCCACAATCAGCACATATATATTCAGTAGAAGAAGGCACCACTCTTATTCAAAGTCAACCATTTATCAATTTTTGGTTTTTTACATTTCGCTGAATCAAGGTTTGACAACAGGATGAGACAAATGTTATATTAGTCACGCTGCTAATGACGAATTGCAGTAGTTCAGAATTATACTAATCGATTATACTAAGCTACCTGCCGGGTCACAATAACTTCAGATGTCGAGTCAGTTTATCTAATAGCTCTACTGGCCCTGGACCGATCCCTATGCAAGTAACAGTTCCTGATGGAATTTGTGTTAGTCCGCTGTCTTGAACTCTCGCTGAGGGGAGGCCCATCATTTGGGCCTGGCTTTCAAGGTCAAGTAACTCCTTAAGGCCCTCAACCCGCAGGACAACTTTTGCCTGTCCCGTCAAGAACCAAAGTTTTAGCCAGTCCCGTCTTGCTAGCCGCGTCCTCTCGACGGCCAATACGGCGGCGTGGGCGACTTGGGCAGCCAACTTTCCTCTTCCCATAACAATATCTTTTCTAACGACTATGACTTGCTTAAGCCCGCCCAAACCTTTGCCAATCATTTATTAACCTAATAAAAAGGATCCGTCATTGTCCCATGGAACAGGTCTATGACGTCATAATTGCAGGCGGTAGCATTTCGGGACTATTGGCCGCTAGGGAGATAGCGTCCCGAGGCCATTCAGTACTTGTTCTAGAGAAAGATCCGGAAATAGGAACCCCAGAGCACTGCGGGGGACTGGTTAGCATGGATGCCATTAAGAATCTTGGAGTCATACCCAGAAGTAACACCATTCAAAATCAGATCAGAGCCGCAAAAATATGCTCGCCCTCTAAGGATTTTGAAATCAAAGCGGCCAAACAAAGAGTGGTAGTCATCGAGAGGCGAGAGTTCGACAAACAGATCGCGCTGCAATCAACAAGGGCAGGAGCTGCTATAACAACTGGATGCTCCCTATTGAACGCAAGATCTAAGCCAGACTCGTCAGACGGACGCTTTCAGATTGTGACTTCTGAAGGCAAGTTCCAATGCCGATACTATGTGGACGCCCGAGGAATTACTTCGTTAATACAAAATTATCGTTCCGGAATTCTTGTTGCTGCTCAGTACGAAGTATATGCACCTTGGATTGAAAAAGACACAGTAATTATTGAGTTTGACAGTTTAAAGTACCCTGGCTTTTTTGCCTGGGTTATACCTATAGGTGATGGAAGAGGTAAGGTTGGATTAGCAGGTAGGAATATCAATGCAGCACGATCTATTAACTCCTTCCTGTATAGCAAGGGAGCCAAGTTTTCAGTGATTCGGAAGATACTTGCCCCAGTGTGGGTTGGAGGGCCAATTGACGAATTTGTAACAGGAAGATCCATAACTATTGGAGACGCCGCAGGGCAAACTAAACCCACAACAGCTGGAGGCATTTATACATGTGGACTGGCAGGAATATATGCGGGGAAAGCTATATCTGAAGCTATAGAAAGGAAAGATGACCGTTTCCTGCTTGATTACCAAAATGATTGGGCTAGAATATTTGAGAAGGAATTTCGGCACATGCTGCTCTTTAGGAAGGTCCTTGAGCATCTAGACAACACTGCCCTGGATAGGGTATTTTCCGGAATCAATATAGCAGATGTGGACAAAGCCTCGGAAGCCGGAGACTTCGATTTTCATTCAATATCTATCAAAAAACTTCTAAGTGTGGGCGGGCTAAAAATTTTCAAGGCGCTGCTGGACAATGAAGCTAGAAGGTTAATGTAGCAAGCAAGGTATAAATTCCTATGGCTAGACAAGAACTGTGTCTATGTCAAAACCTTTGGTTCTGCCGGTATGTACGTCATGCGGAAGGGCCGTTATGCCTAATGACCAGTGTGTAAAGTTTTACTGTCCTAGCTGTGGCTATGTAATCATATGGCGCTGTGAGAGTTGCAGAGATTTTTCCAGGCAGTACAAGTGTGTTGGTTGTGGGTTTGAGGGTCCATAAATATGTCGCGTCTCGTTGCTAGAGTAAAGATGCTACCCGCAGAGGAAGGTTCTGATGTGGAAAATGTTGTTATGACTCTAAGACAGAATCCACCAGCTGGAGTGGTTATGAAACAATCGATTAAAGAACCAATCGCCTTTGGACTAAATGCAATTGTTGCAGATTTTCTTCTAGATGATGCTGAAGGTGAAATGGATAGACTAGAGGCTTCACTCAAAGGTATTGCTGGCGTCGGTGAAGTCGAAGTAGTCTTCGTGAGCAGGCAGTCTGTTAACATAAAGTGATTAGGACAATGACGATCTAGATCCAATATTAGAGGGAAGCACTATTGAAAAAATCTCGTCTCAGCAGTGGCGAGGCCCACCCAAAGATTAAGTTACGAGTGGCAGAGGCGAAGTATCGCGATGTGGGCAAAAGGCGTGCCCGTATCGATTCGCTATCGATGGCCAAACTTGCCATTAAACCGGGGGAAATAGCGGAGCTTATAGGAAAGCGGAGCACTCCTGTTACCGTATGGCTAGCTGAGTCTCAGGAGAGCGGCAGGGAGATAATCAGAATTGATGGCCAAACCCGTAAGAACGTGGGGGTAGGGCTCAACGACCTGCTAACAGTACGCAAGGTCCGTTCAAAGCCAGCGAAATCCGTTATCTTATTGCCACTAGGTCACAACGTAATGAGCGTCGACGACCAATTTTGCGCCTTTGTGAGAAACAAACTCACGGGATATCCAATCAACGAAGGAGATGAAATATCGGTAGGAGTTCTGGGTAACTCAATAGATTTTGTTATCAAGAAAATAATACCTAGAACTATTTCAAGAATCGAGAGATCTACCAAAGTCAACGTAGTTGCGCCGACAACTGTTGACGAACGACCTAGAATCACCTACGACGAAATTGGAGGGCTGAAGGAACAGATTAATAGGCTTAGAGAAATCGTCGAATTGCCACTACGGAATCCAGAAGTATTTGCTAAGCTTGGAATTGAACCACATAGCGGGATTCTCATGTATGGCTCTCCGGGATGCGGAAAGACGCTAATAGCCAAGGCGCTAGCATCTGAGTCAGCTGCCAATTTTTATATCATAAATGGTCCGGAGATTGTAAATAAATACTATGGAGAAACAGAAGCGCGCTTGAGAGACATTTTTAAGGAAGCAAAGGAGACAGCGCCAAGTATTATCTTCATAGATGAAATAGATGCAATTGCACCAAAGAGAGAAGAGGCTTTTGGCGATGTAGAGAAGAGAGTTGTTGCTCAGCTTTTGTCTTTAATGGATGGAATGTCGGATCGCGGAAATGTAATTGTACTTGGTGCAACGAACAG
>DASTCR010000081.1:0-3381 GCA_035710925.1 Nitrososphaeraceae archaeon
AACTGAACCAATTCGTCTGCTGTCAAATTAGACCTCGAGATTGGTCCCATAATTTTGTACCAGCCACTATTAAATCCGGGTTTTACTAGATTTATTTCATCGTACTTGTCCTCACCGTTTTCAGTGTCCCAAATGTTGCCAGTGAGTGGATCAAATGTTAGTCCAAAACTATTCCTTATACCATAGGCTAGGTAGTACTGACTATTTTCACCGTTATTATAATTGTAAGGAGGTAAAACTATTTTATCTGATGCACTCTCCAATGGGATTCTTAAAATTACAGATGTGTCATAGTGTAGCTTTCCAGTTGCATTAAGATTTTGAAGGGGACCAGCGACAGAATTTAGGTCGCCTATAACTGCATATAGATGATTATCGGGACCTACATCCAACTTCCCTCCATCGTGATATGGTCCTGGCATTGCGGGCAGATCCAACACTAGGACTGGATTGACAAGTTCACCTCCGTTCCATTCATACCTATAGATCCTATTCCTCAATGGCTCATTCTCTTGGGCTTCAGTGAAGTAGAGAAACACAGTGTTAAATCCCTGTTTGGTATAGCCAGAGGCGGCAATGCTGTTGCTGTCCGCGGGGTAGTTTCCAAATTTAGTTTGAGCAGATGTCGCTATGCCCAGTAAGCCGCGTTCTCCCTCAGTGTTTACAGGTAAAGAGAGAACCGGTTGGTCCCGTAAGATGCCGTTGGAGATAAGCCGAACTTTTCCAGATCTTTCCAGAACAAGTATGTTATTGTTGTCAACAAAAGCCATACTGGTCGGTGAAGATAACCTATCAGTAACCCAGTGCACTTTTAGGTGATTATTTGGAAATTCCAACGAGGGTTTTTCTTCCTGCAGATATGCGAAAAAATCATTAAACTTTGTATAAGATAGGAAAATGGTAATTGTGCCTATAAGTAACAACCCAAACATCAGTACTATCAAAGGCACTCGACGGCTGACCGGAGGTTGCATGTCTTCTGCTTATAATTTGCTATACTAGTAGTTTATTTGCTTTTTCAATTTGTACTTGAATATTGACAATTTTTTTACAGAAAAGTATTTGTATATTTGCAGAGTCGTTAATCTTAAGTGATTGAACAGAAGTAAGGGTTTATCCATCGCAACCTATGACCACTAAGCGACAATTATATTTCTCTATCTTTACGTTATAATACAGGAATGTGTCATCGCACCAATTTGTAGTGGGCTCGTAGCGCAGACTTGGTATTAAGATAAATACATGGCGCAGAATGGATAGCGCGGACGCCTCCTAAGCGTCAGGTCGAGGGTTCAAATCCCTCCGAGCCCGCTCCGATATCAGTGCTTTTTAGTGGGTTTCAACAAAATATGGTGAAATAGAAAATATTGGAAAGCTAAAGAACAATAGAATCCGAAGAACCGGACCCTTGGTCATCTATGCCATGAAAGCACCAATGGCTAAGGACAGGGACAAGACAAGGGTAACTAAGCTTTTTGACTTTCTCGATCATCATATATGATACTTCCGAAGGCTGTGCTGACAACTTTATCCTATTGTGGTAAGACGGATTAAAGCTAAAATAACGCAGATTGAAAGTGTTGTTTGATTAAAGCAAAAGAAAAAGGTGGAAGGGTAAATGGTAATTGAACCGATAAGGTAGATAGTTCGGATAGACCCTTTTGCAACCGTCCGCTTGTTAGGATGCTAAAGATTTAATGACACGATGATAACTTTCAGTCAAAAAAAGGGTCGCCACTAAAGAAGCTGTCGCCGCTACCTCCTTCGCTGATGTCACTAAGATTGTTATCATCCTCGTCGTTATCCTCATCAGCATCATCGTCGTTCTGCTCATCGTTAGTAATTTCTTCTTCGCTACTACTATCCTCCTCGCTGGCAATGTCTTCTTCAATGCCATTGTCTTCCTCATCGTTCTCTTCATTGTCTTCCTCTTCGACAAGACCTTCCGTGCTACTCACTGGTGGTAATGCTTGAGAAACAGAGGGAGCTCCTTCAACCGCTGTAACATTAACAGTATGCCATTTGGATAAGGGCGGGCTGGAATTCAAGGGAGCTGCAGAAGCAGACATCAAATGGAAAGCATCAGCATTTGGATTTCTCTCATTCAGGCATGTTATCTTGGCGGTGAGCTCATTGACGCCTTGTTTAATCAATTGATACTTTGGTGTATACGTAAAACTCCATTTTGAAAAATCATCCTCTTCTCCGCTATCGCCTGCCGCTGATACGTTTTGCATTGGGGTTATGTCGTTTACATCTGCATAAACCCTACAATCAGTATCTTCGTTGTCCGAAGATATTCCGTGTATTGCAAGTTCTCCTGGTGGAACCTGCTGACCTTCGTGTGGCGAGATGATTTGAATGGTAGGTAATGTAGTATGATAAAACGATGAAGATGGTGTCTTTGATTGGGCATTTGCTGCGATATTGTCGTTAGTACATATGCCTAAGAAAAGAAGTAGAAAACTGGCTAAGAATATTGTGAAGAGAAGCGAATATCGATTTTTTAATAATGATCGCAACCATCTCTCTATTGGTGAGAATAAAATATTGTTAGAGCCGCATAAAAACAAAAGAAAAACCGATATGAAACGACAACAAAAGTACTCTTGTCTTAAAGCAACAATAATCATTCTATAAGTAAACCTGTTCCTAGAATTCATAACACCAGGGATAAAATAAATGGACTGTGATTTCTTCTGCTAGTACTTTTTCCAATTTACATATTATGGTCTTAATCTATACCCTGTACCTTCAATGGAATAAGTAATAAAGAGGTACTATAATTCGATTCCCCTACTGGGTGGATGTCGGAAGTCATCTTCTATCATAAGCTCGTTATCCAGGTGAAACCTCCCAGAGCGAATCAGAACTGGACTAATTACTATCCCCATGTTACATGATTACTTAAGATGTTCAGCAGAATATGGATGCTAAGGGCATTACACTGATATTGCACTATTCCGGACTTCAACTCCAAGCGAATGGGACTTCTGCATTTTATTTCGCATAATAAAATGTTGTGTTCGACCACCATCAATTATCGTCTATTTCGTATATTTTTGCATTATCAAGTAGACATGAAGAAAGATCAACGTTTCACCCTAACTATTGAAATTAAGAGAAATAATTACGCTGAGTGCGACAAAACAATTACAGCTTTCGGAAATTACTTATGAACAGGAAACAATACATGTGATTAGTGATAATAGGTAAGCAAGAAGTCAACGCGATAATACGTAGTGCGAGAATTGCAAGATTTGCTACCGCGAATTCTAAAGCCAAACCGCACGTCGTCCCGGTAGTATTTGCTTTCGATAAAGAGAAATACTATATACCGATTGACGGAAAGACCAAAACTGCAAAACCTGAAAAACTAAA
>DASTCR010000082.1:0-7541 GCA_035710925.1 Nitrososphaeraceae archaeon
GCTTCCTGTCTGTTAATTCTTATTATAGCAATCTCTTCTCGTGGTTCGAGTTGTATGTATTTCATGATAGACATATACGAAAGGCAAGAACTATACCTTTCAATTAAACCTTATCAAATTGAGACACTGACCAACAGTACACCTCAACCGCCCAGCCACTAGGCAAAATCCAGAAATCCAGTATCTTTTAGACAGCTTATTACGGTTGGCTCAGAACCTTACACGATTTCTAATCTCTTATAACTTGTTCGATTACAATATGACAGAAAGGCAGCGGCTACCTATGCGCCAGCCATACCGTTACGAAGATCTACAGCCCTGTGGTCGGAACCTTCGTTATTGACCGTCGATTCAGCTGCTGCGGCTTCTGCTGCTGATTTATGCATATCAGACAATGCACATCCCATTTGAGCTTCTGGCTTTCCTCTTCTCATCAATCCTCGATAAAGCCCAGCCTCCAGAGTTTGACCGTGGGCCTTTTCCCATTCTTCTACCGGTATACTGAATTTCTTCTGTATTCTGTCTCGGTACCATTCCGGAATGACATTAAAGGCACAGAACGGTATAATTCTCAGATCTGGGGTGAGATAGTGAATGTCGCATCTCTGAAGCCTTTCAAGGTCTTCGTTATACTTGTCTTGGAAATGCATCATTCCCAAAAACAAAGACCTGATGTGCCAAGATCCAACTGAATCAAAATTACGCTTTAACAAAATGCTAGAGAACATCTTGGCAAGGTTCAGCCCATGAGGTTGCTTCGTTCTGTCAACAAATTGGCTAAGTTTTCGAACAACTTCTAACATGGTCCAATATCTGTTTGCACCAGATTTGATTTCGTCAGATTTCTCCTCGAAATACTCTAGCATACCCTTTATGTCAACAAACGCAGTCAAGGGGGTCAATTTCTTTGTTTGAGTATCTTCAAACACGTATGTGCCTGCACCACATGCAAAGTGAATAGAGAGTTCATACTTGGGCTTTTTGCTGAATGCCTCTATCACATCGGTCATTGGCATGCATGATGGAACCGGAAACCAGGCATCAGTGGTTATCTCACCGTTAGTTTGTTCCTCGATCCTTTCAATACAGTCGGGAATAGTAATTCGGTATTTCTCACGTTCCTTCTTCGTCATTCTACCAGTTAGTGACACAGGTTGGAAATTAACCGCGTGCACGACATCGAGGTTCTTCTGGGCATATCGGATAATCCCTCCTAATTCATGGTCATTAATGGATTTTATTACTGTCGGTACAAATACGACCGTCATATCACATTTTCTAGCCGACTCAAGGGCATAGGGTACCTCCCAGTGATTCTTTGGGTTCGTTCTAGGAGTAACACCATCAAAAGATAAGTACAAATTGTTCACGCCTGCCATCCTAATCTGCCTCATAGTCTCAGGAGACAAAGCCAGCTTGATCCCATTAGTGTTTAGCTGGACGTGATCGACGCCTTCCTCCTTCATTATTTTGATCATTTCGGTAATATCATCTCTCAGCATTGGTTCTCCTCCAGTAATTTGGATTGAATTACCCGCAATTGGTCTCTGTGCCTTTAGAGTTTTCATCATTGCCCTTACCTGTTCATGATTGGGTTCATATAAATAAGCACCTTCGAGGCCTTTTTTTACATAGAAGAAGCAATACCAACATGTCAAGTCGCATCTGTTTGTAATGATAATATTAGCCAGGCCAGAATGCGACAGGTGATTCGTACACAAACCGCAGTTCGTAGGACATGCACACTTATCGATCATAACATTAGGAGCTTGAGCACCCTTTCCGTCCATCCAATAAGTGCTAAACTTTTTGTACATCTCATATGATCCGAAATATAGCTCTTCGCACTCGCCGTGTGTTGGGCAAGTTTTTGTCATGTATACCTTCCCTTCTCTCTCGAAAACCTCTGCATCAAGAATCATATTGCAATCAGGACAAATGCTTTGCGTATGTCTTACTACTTTCCTAGCGGATGTATTCTTACTAGAAATATTTGAAATTTGTATTAAATTCATAATTTGTTACCTGCACCTTTATGCTCAGTTTTATTATTTTATATATAAATATACCGTCACAAATCCTAAGGTGATTAGTTGTCAGATATGTCTATCACCCTACCATTAGTTAATTAGTGTACCAGCACGTACTGTGAGAAGAATTGCAAAGGACTTTAGTCGAAGTTGGAAGATCCATTAAAAATCACGAATATCCATCAAAAAAAATTTACTAGAAGATAATACAGCTTTTATAATTTAAATTGACGCCATCGATCGAATTTATCTTTGGTGGAGTGGAGGAGCTTATAGCGTCAACTTCATCTACATTCCCGAAAAAGCAGCAAATAACTGTGCAACAAGCTTATCACTCACTGAGAAGAGCTAATGCTCAGAATAGCTGCACGTCTGAATAGCGCTTCATCAAGAATTTCTGGCCTGAGTCGCTTCTTATGCCAGATGGTTGTATTTGGACTCCTCCTCTTGGCCTATTTGAGAATAACGAAGGGGGAGACTATAGCGGAAAGGTAAATGTACACTTTTCGAGTTCCAAAATTGGGACATATAATGACTGAGTGTCGGTTCCAATAGTGTCCACAAATGTAAATTCACCTGTCAACCTCTTGAGTTCAATAAACTTCTTGGACGGTTTTTCGTTCTGCGCTATGTAGTGCACAACTGAATTGAGGGCACCAGACTCTATGAAGAGAATTTCTTTGCTATTGTGACTTATATGGTACAGCATAGGAGTTAATCCTATCGGGGACTGAGCAGCATATACTATTACCTTGAGCATATCTTCCAAGTTTCTGTATTTTAGATAGCTTGTCGGAGATGGTTCAGTTTGGTTTTTTTGTGGCATAGAACACTAATAAACAGACTATGGGTTATTAGACCTTTTCTCTGGATCCGATAGAGTAACATATATCAGAAAACGCGGGAGAACGGATGCAGTTAAGAGGCTAATTAACTTGATCTTCTTATTTTTCCATAAATCCATAATCCTACGACAACTATTATTGCCAGAATAATCAGCCCAATTATTACAGGAGCAAGCAGTTCTATTAGAAAGATGACAATAGCTATTATTACTATTAGCACCAATACCCCGATAATAATTGTACCCCATCCCAAATTAATCACGATCCCCTATGTCTTAATACTACTTATAGAGTGCAGTTAGGCTCAGTTAAATTAGATGTGATGTTTAACCATCCGGAATTGCTGTATATTCAAACTTTTGAGATCAGAATGTATCGTTATGGTTGGGTATCCAGCAAAGTCTGGATTACATGATTTCTGTGAAATTTACAATGCTATTGACTACATACTTATATTATGGGCAACCGGTGACATCTAGATGAGCTAGATGAGCATAAGTGACAAGTCGAGGAAGGCTATGGAAGGCCTCGGCTTGACTGGGTACGAGATTAAAGTTTATCTCTGCCTTTTAGAGACGGGTTCTATGACTGCTTCTGATATAAGTAAAAAATCTGGTGTGCCTTATTCTAAGATATATGAGGTTTTGAATAGCTTAGAGGAGAAAGGATGGTTGGAGTCTGATAGCTCAAGACCGCAAAAATTTTTTCCAAAATCGCCTTTGACTGCACTTGAAGCAATGAGGATGCGCATAGAAAGTAGCATTCGAGATAGCAGGAATACGATTATGAGTGAGCTAATGCCAATCTACGAGAAAAGCGGTGTACGAGAAAGACCAGAAATTTGGGTAGTTATGGGTGTCTATAACATCGCCGCAAAGATCGGCGAAATTATTCAGACCTGCCAACACGAACTCTTGATTGCCTTGCCACAGATAGCTGAGGGTATAGCGAGATCAATACAACCAACTTTGAGGTCGCTACAGGAAAAGGGTGTAAAGATAAACGTACTTGCTTCAGAAGAGGCCAATCCTGATACAATTCGAGCCATTTCGAGGGTCGCTAATGTCAGACTAAAAAATAACATGTTCGGCGGCGGCGTAATTGGTGACAGCAAGCATGTAATGATACTAATAAGCGAAGGAAGAAGTGAAAGTGGGAACTTTGAACCAACTGCTATTTGGGCAGAACACATAGGTCTTGCTAGATTTGCAAAAGACTATTTCCACTATTTATGGGCCGACGCAGATAATAGGGGGGGAAGGCTTTCGGATGTTAATAGCGACACCCGAAGAAAATATAGCAATAAGACAAGTATCTTCTAATGTTTTAGTTAGAACTTCCAGGCTAACTTAAGTTAGATGCAATTGGCTCTTAACAAGGTCGCTACTTAAGATGGCTTTTTATTGTCGCCCTGCCTATCGTGCCCGAGGACAAACGATGACGAGACTAGCCCTACGGATGAGACGTCGATGAAGTAGATCTTGAGTTTGGAGTTTGTCCTCCTCCTCTATGTATATTTGTTATGCAAATAGATTTTAAACCAAACCACTTCTTATAAATTTCTAACTGGCAGGATCAAATTAACTTGGGCAATGATCCTCATACGACTACAGATGCGAATATTATAAGAATTGAGATTGCATTATCCATCCTAATGTAGGATCTTATGTGCATTACGAAATAATGGAACATTTGTTCTTTCATAATTGGTTACGTCATAAGCTTGATAAGTGGCGGACTTGAGTTTATCAGCAGATTGGTTCACATAGAGGCCACTGCATCACTTGAAAGCTTCAGGAAATTTATAATCGTTAGTACCTGCAAGTCATTTATACCCGAAAGCTATTTGCACGATTTTGAGGTATTTCCCGAGCGGGAGGAAGGTCCTGGAGAAATATACATAGAGGCAGCTGATAAAGTGACACTAAAAAAAGTCCGCGAGATGACATTTGTAAATGCTAGAGAGATTCTTGGAATAATATACTCTTCAAAGAGCGGAAACACCCAGCTTAAATGGAGGCAGACAAGAAGAAAATCAGGAAAGGTCAATGGCGATGCGTCCTCAAATGCATTGGTGAATTTAGTAGAGTCAGGAGTGCTAACGCAGGAGTGGGTCGACAATTATTTAGAATCTGCAAAGACTAGGCGAAATGACGATGCATCAGTCACAAGTGAGAAATTAACATGAGCAATAAGTCATAAAGAATAGAAGTAAAAAAGCAAGAAATGTCTAATGATAGTAAAAGAGGTCACAAATTCTTCTGACAAGGCTTATTTTGTTATCTCAGAAGATGCTGATGATCTTTTTTCTTTAAGAAGGATAATAGAAGGCGGTGATTACGTTATTGCAGATTCTACCCGTGTCATAAAACAGGTAGGAGAGTATGCACGGCCAGACAAAGGTGAACGAATTAAGGTAAGGGTTTCCATTAGGGTTGAAAATATATCTTTTGATCAATCTATAGATAGATTGCGTATCGCTGGCATTATAACTGCTTCCAGTAACGAATTGGTCTCAAAAGGAACACATCACTCGCTGACGTTGAGAGTTGGCGATTCTATAACTATAGACAAGGGTCGAAAATGGAGTAATCTTGAAATAAATATTTTAAGGAAATCCGGAGACACGTCTGGTTTTATCCTTATAGCAATTGATACTCAAGAGGCAGCAATAGCAAAACTTTCAGGAACTCATTTAGAAATAATTCCCAACATTTATTCTGGAAAGAGCGGCAAAAGATACCCACAAGCTGTTAAGAAAGATTCAAAGACAGAATCCTTTTTTGAAGATATAGCTCGAACAATTTCTGGCTTATTGATAGTGGAAAAAGATAGATTCAGAGCAATAATATTTGGTCCAGGTGAAACCAAACGTAGATTTTACAATTTTTTGTCTACCACAACTGACATTGACAAAAACGTATTTTTGGTTCTTGAAGGGATTGATGTTGCAGGAGAAGATGGAATCTACGTATTTTTAAGATCAACTGCAATGAAAGAAGTTATGAAAACTAGTAAACTTGCATCAGTCTCATCTATAGTCGACGAGATCATGTCTCTTGTTAGCAAAGGTGAGAACAAATTTGCTATCGGGATACACGAAGTTCAAAATTCAGCTTCGATTAAAGCCATTAGCAATTTGGTTCTTTCAGATTCAATTTTTAGAACGGCCGCTGAAAGTGAGGTTATTAGACTTCTAAACCTGTTAGAAGGTCAAGGAGCAAAAGTTTATGCTGTAGATTCATCCACTGATATTGGGATGAGGGTATCAGCTTTAGGAGGAGTAGTTGCTTTACTTCGATATGCCATCCGCTAAACACGAACAAACATTTGGGCAATTGTTAAGACCTCTTACCTATTCTTAAATTATTCCTATTCTTTCCCTTCTTTTGTTGATTTGGCTAACCATGACATATAGCTACTGGACACGCTATTCATCTTTAACTCGACTATTTCCGGTACTTCATACGGATGTGCTCTTTCTATATTTGATTTCAATTCCTCGGAAGCAGAACTAGTACTCTTAAAGAGAGTCAAATACTCCTCATGATCTTCGAGTTTATTGTTCCAGCTATATAACGACCTGACCTTCATCAGATTGACGCATGCACAAAGCTTCTTCTTGATTAATCTCTCTGCTACCGATTTGGCGGTTTTTTCATCCGGAAAAGTAGAGATTATGATTATTCCGACACGCTTGTCTTTTGTATTCATGTAATCTCAACTACTTTAGTATCGATTCGTTTATTTTAACATCATTTAACTTGATGATGATTTTGAGACAGCATAGCCAGTGGGAAAATAACCAGGATAAGTTCTATCGTAACTGACCTACAACTAAGTAAAAAATTTAAAAGACTTCGGAAAGGACACTATTGTGAATGTTCACCTATTGAAGCCCTTGAACTAGAATTATGACCAAAGGTTCCGACCGGTACGTCTGGGAAGTTTTCATTTACTCTCTGTTCTGCTATAGCACTTGCCTCTGATAGGATATTATCTACGTCTTCGCCACTTGCGTCGTAAGTAATTGATGCATTTTCTAGCGCTGAAGCGTTTGTCATAATATCACTGAAAACTCCATTAATTTCTCCTAGCTGTGTGTCTACTTCAGGCAGTACCTGCGAAAGTCCCGGTCTCAAATTTGTCAGTGAGCCCATTGCGGGTCCTAGTGCCGCCATTACATTCCCTACATCTATCGTTGAATCAAGTCTAAAATGAACCTGTTCTAAGGAAGTCTTCAGTTGAGATAACATCTTTGAGCTTTTTCTGACTTGTGCCAATTCGTTTGACAGGACTCTACTTTCTTTAACGTCATGTTTTTGCAAATGATTGACAACTTGATTGAATAGGGATTTCTCTTTCCCATTTAGTTTACCAAGAATCGTATCTAATTTTTGGTTTTGTGATTGAATCCTATTTTTTGCAAACTCTATTCTGGGCTTTAGTGGTTGAGGTGTCCTTACGGCTTCTCTTATTTTTTCTGTAGTATTTAGTTTATTTTTCTCCTTGATCCAGTTAGTATTAAAACTCGTCATTATACTTTAGCCCATAATTGATGTATAATGTTAAATTATTGCATAGTTACAATTGAATAACTAAGTGGTAACATTTTCTACACACAGTATATAAGGTAACCCAAGTATAAGATGTATTCAATGAGTAG
>DASTCR010000083.1:0-3243 GCA_035710925.1 Nitrososphaeraceae archaeon
TTTGGTCTATTAGTTGCAGCAATTACAATTACCTTGCCTCTTGCTTCTAAACCATCCATCAGTGACAATAATTGTGAAACTACCCTTCTTTCTACTTCGCCTGTTACTTCCTCTCGTTTTGGGGCAATAGAATCAATCTCATCAATAAATATTATAGAGGGCGCCTTTTCTTTAGCTTCTTTGAAGATTTCTCTTAATCTTGCCTCCGATTCGCCATAGAACTTGCTCATTATTTCAGGTCCTGAGATGCTGATAAAGTGGGCATTACTCTCATTGGCTACGGCTTTTGCTAACAAAGTTTTTCCGGTTCCTGGAGGGCCATAGAGCAATACACCTTTTGGTGCTTCAATACCTAATTTTTCAAATATTTCTGGATGTCGTAATGGAAGCTCAATCATTTCACGGACTTTTTGGATCTCTTCTTTGAGACCTCCAATGTCCTCATACGTGACTTGCGGAACTCCTCTTAATGTTTCCCCTTTCTCAGCAATATGAAATATTGTCTTCTGCGTCACTAATACCGCATCAGCAACCGGAGTTACACCAATAACTTGGAAAGTAAGCCTACCACCAAAATATGGAACCATAACATTGTCACCCTTAATTAGGGGTACACTTTCAAGAGCATCAGCGAGGTACCTTTCATCAATAGGAGGTATTGCCTCTAAAGGAGCAACTATTACTTTTTCAGCAGGAACAGCTTTTATCTTTCTTACTACAACAGTATCTCCTATAGCAACACCTGCATTATTTCTTACAAGGCCATCAACTCGAATTATACCCTTTCCCTCATCAGACGGATAAAGTGGTAAACATTTAGCTACTGTTCTACGTTTACCTCTAATTTCAATAACATCTCCCGTAGATGCACTTAAAGAGTCCATAGAATCATAGTCAATTCGAGCTACTCCCCGACCTACATCTCGTGTATAAGCTTCAAGTACCTTTAGGGACAGAGTATTCTGGCTCACAATGACACCTATGACTTACTTATCTTTATACCTTATCACATTAGATACATTCTAGCCCCATTCCATGTCTTCTATGTAAGAACTTTATGATAGAATGTCTAGACTAAGTTGAATTCCACTGTTTTTGCATCATATATCATCATACCATATAACAAACTGGCTATTCAAGTGGTGTATCATATCATATCTATAGCAGTGACTTACGTATAAGCTCATTTTAGCATAAACTTAAAATCACCTAATATTAGATCATGGCATAGTTTGGGCAAAAGAACCTTAGTTCGTCGAAGGGGACGAGGAGGAAAGCAATTTAGAGCAATTACAGTCGGAAAAATTGCACCTGCCAAATATCCAAATTTTAGACTTGATGAACATCATTTGGGTACGGTTGTTGATATAGTACATGAACGTGGAAGAGATGCCCCGCTTGCAAAGGTTAATTTTGACGGTGGGAATCACTGTTATATTCCAGCACCAGAAGGTGCTGCTGTGGGAGATAAATTCGAAATGGGTGCTGGGGCACCTGCAACTACGAGAAATATTTTGACATTAGAATCAATTCCTGAAGGAACTACAATTTGTAATATTGAAAAGAATGCAGGAGATGGTGGTAAGTTAATCAAATCTGCTGGATCATCTGCTCTTGTTTTCTCCCATGGTATTGAGGGAGTAACGGTAAAATTCCCCTCCGGTAAATTTCTCACTGTCAATCCTAAATGTAGAGCAATGGTAGGTATAATTGCTGGTGCTGGTAGAAAAGAAAAACCATTTTTAAAAGCAGGAACAAGAGCAAAGTATATGCAGGCTCATGGAAGGTTGTATCCAACAGTTCGGGGTATAGCACAGGCCGCAGTATATCACCCACACGGTGGTGGAAGACATCAGCATATTGGACGCCAGTCATCAGTTGGTAGAACTACTCCACCCGGGCGTAAGGTTGGTAATATAAGTCCTAGGAAGACGGGACGTAGCAGATTAAAGGAACGTAAGTAAATTCTCCATTTTTTCATTTTTAGTTTAGTTTACATGTGTGAATACTGAATACTGCATTGATAAATCTCGGCCTCATTCAAACTCAAATTTTATTTTATAAGATTAGATAATGGAATAAGGTAGAACATATAAAAGAATATGTGAGCCTAAAAATTAAGAACAAATAGATTTCTGTAAACTATAAAATTATGCTTCATGAGCAATTAGTCTATTAGATCAGATATTTCTGTGCATGAAAAGCACTTAATCAGATCCGAGCAGTAAAATCTATGACATGATAATCGTTATAATTAGATATGTCTTTTAACTAAATTATTGTACTAGAATAGGATCAAGTTAGATATCAGAACCTATAACCTACTTATCAACACAAACACTAATGAAAGATGGTTCGCCACAGGTTACTCCTACATGAATTGATATTGATAAAGATGGGAACAGCATTTTGGTAAATACTGCTGAAGGAAGGATAAAACGCAAAAATGTGTCGAGATCCAAGAGTAGCCATTTCTATATCTGATATACATGGTTTCAATTAGGGGAAAAGTCATAGAGCAAATTAGTGAAGACGCTGATGAAGATACAAACAGATTTGCAAAGAAATACTTGGGCAGGGATAAATATCCTTATTGTTTCCAAATGAAAAAGAGTCATTTTAAAAAATAAATCCAGAAAAAGTATTCATATACAATCATCCAGAGTGATCGAATGAATAGAGAACAGATCGTCAGAGGTTTAAAATAGTAATAATGTCAAAATAGCATTTATGAATAAAAGGAAATTTTTTGGGAGTCGTGGTGGAAGTTGCGAATGTATATGTCACAAAAGGGTGAGTACAAATGATTATTGTGGATATTGTTCTGGATCTCATTCAAGATCGAGACGTTTCTAACTGCAAAATAATAAAAGTAATCGAATGGTCCTCAGTAATTGAATTGAGTAGTTAGGAGTTTATAATACAGAAAAGTAAATGGTTATCATCTGTGCTAATCATCTATGCTAACTGTAACCATAAACCAATATTTCTATTAAATAGTGCACTTTGGCCGAAATCTTACAAATAATGATTCTATTATTTATCATTAATAGGTCTGATATTATAATTGATGATGCACTAGACATTTATACTAAAAAATTAGTAAAATCTATGGATGAATTAGATGGCCCAGATACCAGCACTAATTCCAAAAGAAGTGGAAATCCAGAGACTAAAGAAAATATACATAATGGTCATTATGTTGGGTTCAATAGCAGCTTCAGTAGAAGTTGACAACTTCGT
>DASTCR010000084.1:0-3573 GCA_035710925.1 Nitrososphaeraceae archaeon
GGTCACAGATGGTAGGTTCTCTGGGGCTACAAGAGGATTCATGATTGGACATGTTTCGCCAGAGGCTATGGTGGGCGGTCCTATTTCTCTTGTCAAAAATGGCGATAAGGTGAACATAGACATCAAGCGTGGAACGATAGAGCTAGAAGTGAGCCGCACAGAGATGCAGGAGCGAAAAAGAAAGTGGCGACCTAAGAAACCGAAGTATCTGAGCGGTGCCTTGGCAAAGTATGCGTCTTTAGTTGGGTCCGCATCAGACGGAGCAGTAACTCTCCCAATATTTTAAAATGAAGGATTGGCAGAGGCAGATCTTCGAATGGATTCGATGAAAATAATATATTGGTTCCAATCAGTAGGCCTATTTCGCTGACAAGACGGATTTGTAGTCATCTATAAATTAGCATATCCAATCCGTCTTCAATGTATGATAAGAATAGGGCTGGTGGGAAAGACCAACACTGGTAAAACCACGTTTTTCAATGCTGCAACTCTTGCTAGTGCCGAAGTATCCAATTATCCGTTCACCACAAGACGCCCCTCAACGGGTAATACTGATGCGATAACAATATGCGTACACAGAGAATTCGATATCCAAGATAATCCCAAAAACTCCCGTTGCGTTAATGGTTGGAGATATATTCCAATAGAACTGATCGACCTTCCTGGACTCATTAAAGGAGCATGGGAGGGGAAGGGACTGGGGAATCAGTTCCTAGCCGTGGCGGCACAGTCTGACGCTCTTATACATATCGTTGATGTTTCAGGGGGCATCGACGCTACAGGCAGAATCGCACAGCCCGGAACGGGGGACCCTATTGCTGATGTAGGAGATATTGAAGAAGAGCTGGCTATGTGGTACCTAAAACTAATAGAGGGCAATAGGGACAGAATTTCTAGGGCGATCAGGACAGGCACAGATAGCATAAGGGCAGTCGCAGATGTACTGGGAGGAATCGGCGTTAAAGAAGAGCACGTAAGATTAGCGATGAATAATAATTCCATGGTGAGCGTTGAATTCGATGGCTATACCGCCGAAAAAATCAAAAGCTTTGCCTGGAGTCTAAGAGTCATCTCCAAGCCAACTTTGATATTGGGGAATAAAATTGATCTCCCGTTTTCTGCTTATAACTTTAAGAGGTTGAGAGAAAGATACAAAGACTTCTTAGTGATTCCGGCAAGCGCAGATGCAGAGCTAACATTGAGGAGAGCAGTATCAAGAGGTCTGATCGGGTACAATCCTGGAGATGAACGATTCGAGATAAATAATGACGAGCAGCTAAACGATAAGCAGAAGTGGGCGCTGAATTTTATCCGAAGAGATATTCTGGGTGAATACTTGAGGACGGGAGTACAATTCGCAATCAACGTAGCGGTATTCAAATTGTTAAGCATGAATACCGTATATCCTGTTGCAGATCCTAGGAAGCTATCCGATAAACACGGCAACATTTTACCTGACGTGTATTTGATGAATTCGGGCTCAACAATTGAGGATCTAGCTAGGACGGTTCATACCGACCTTGCAGAGGGCATCCTGTATGGAGTCGATGCTCGTGATGGTTTGCATCTTCCAAGGAACTACATGATAAAAGATAGAGACATATTATCGATTGTCTCTGGAAAAAAAAGAAGAAAGAGTGCAACCCGGTCCGAGAGAAGATAAACTAGGAAGGGCCACAATTGCGATAAAATAAAATGTTCTCAAACCGAAGATGTGAAGAACTCAGGTCGCGAATAGTTCAATCTAATGGTAATTTGCAACATGATTCAATCCTACTCTCGGGAGGGCTGGACAGTAGCATTCTTGCCAGCATAATAAGGCCCAGCAACGCGATCACAATAGGACTGGGGCTAGAAGCCGAGGACTTCTACTTCGCAAGTAAAGTCGCCAGGCTTTTTTGTAAGAGACATGTAAAGGTCGCTCTAGATGAGGAGAATTTACTCAGGATTATGGACAAGCTTATTGCAATAATGAGGACATTTGATCCGATTGAAATTAGAAATTCAGCTGTTGTGTATGCAGGAATCGAAGAGTCACTAAAAAGAGGTTATGATGGTGTTATAACGGGAGACGGATGTGATGAATTGTTCGCAGGGTATGATTATATGAGGCGTCTCGATGGCAGACCAGCTGAATTGGAGCGAGAACTTCAGAGGGTCTGGGAAATAATGCATTTTTCATCTCACACTATCGGCCATGCGCTAGGCGTTCCTGTAAGTTCGCCGTTTTTGGAGAATCAATTTCTAGAGTACTCTAAAGTTATCGATGTCTCAGAAAAAGTTGGATACTATGGCGGCAAAAGCTGGGGCAAGCTTATCCTCAGAAAATGCTTTGAGAACGACGTAGGAAGAGAAATTGCATGGAGAACAAAACGAGCTTTGGAATCAGGAGCTAACATAACCATGATTACACACTTTATCAACGGGGCATGTAGCGATGAGCTATACAGAATTGAGAGAAATAAAGCTAGAGACGAGGGCGTGGTCTTAAGAGATAAGGAACACCTTTACTATTATTTGATGTATAGGCGAAGATTCCCTCCTCCTGCAGCAAATAACAAATCATGTGTCCTCAGGTGCCCCAAATGTCAGGGTCCTATTGTCTGGAAAGATAGCTACTGCAGGACGTGCGGTGCATATCCTATTGACGCTATTCCTCGGTAACGGAATAGTTCACCGTACAGCGGTCGGTTTGGGATTTCTCAGGATCCGATTTATATTATCGAAAAAGGAAGGCCAATACTGTAACTACCTAAGCACATTTTATTCGTAAATCTATGAATTCATTTGTAACTTAACTTAAACACACTCGTGTGTATCAGTTAGAGGCAATAACACAGATCTGCCTTTTGATTCTTGAAATAGTAGGATAGCTATAACCTTTCTGCCTATACGATTTTATCATCGATTTCCAGTTTCTCAATCTCCATGCTGCCTGGTTCCTGCTGAGCAATTTTGTCTCCTTTTTTACAATACTTTTTCTGCCGGGCATTAAGTAACCTCCGGAAATGGCTCTGTTTCGATTGAATGCAAATCGTAGTCCAAACAGGATCATTTCCGGGGATAGATATCCGATATATTTCTTAAGCTCCCTATGCTCTTCCTCAGTTAACTTTAGTCGGATTACACAATCTTTCATTCAAAAGGCCTTTTAAGTTGATCCATATATATTTCTAAACTCGAGTTCTGAAATATCATGTTTGGCGGCGAAAATCTCTTCCTCGGTTAACTTTAGTCGGATTACACAATCTTTCATTCAAAAGGCCTTTTGAGTTAATTCAGTAGTGAAGAGGCAAGGTACCGTGTCCAGAATGATTCAACCAATTTTGATTGCAACTACGTGAACTTGGCTTTACTCCTTACCTTTTCGAGACAAGAGATAGCGAAATCAAGGTCCTCTATTGTGTGTTCTGAAGTAATTGATACTCTCAGCTGCGCCCTCCCTCTTCTTACTGTGGGATACCTAATAGCCTGAACAAAAATTCCCATTTTCAACAGACGTCTTGCTATCTGAGTAGATACCACTTCATTCCCGATCATTATCGGAATTATCGGACTTGCAAATTGTCGAGT
>DASTCR010000085.1:0-2618 GCA_035710925.1 Nitrososphaeraceae archaeon
AAAGTATCCAGTGATACGAGGAAAAGAAAGAAAAATAAGGTGACGAGAATGAGGCATTCGAAGTCTTAAACCCGTTTGAAATAACAGTTCTAAGGAAAAAAGGAGATTCATAAATATTCATTTTCTTTTATAATTAATAATTCGACGTAAATATAGACTGAAAGGAATCTATTTAGTTTATACAATTATTATGATCGATCATAAGATCAGTCTACAAACCTTTAACAGGACTATTAACCAAGTATGTGTCTCCAGCTGTGACCGCTATTATCCCGTGTAATCGCTGTAAAACTAACCAAGCAGAGATATTTCAAGAGAGGGGTGAGTTCTGTTTATTCTGCTGGCAGGAGATAACTTGGCCAAATGTTTAGCGAATGTTCACATAATCGATTGTATATTGAGAATGGGAAGAAGGATGTGCCAAAAGTGAAGACTATGACCCTCATCTTCATTAGGTAATCCTGTAACATTCAATCCACTAATTAATACGTCCCATTCGAGAATGTGTATGAGGTTTAGAACCTTGGTTTAGCGAGATCCCTTATGTGGAATATGGGGGCGTGAACAGGATTGATGAATATGAAAGAGCCTCCAAATTTCATAGAATGAAAGATCATGTCCATTCTTATAGGCGGAGAAAATGCTAGATATTTATATTCCTGCACATTCAATAATGAAAATGCGGCAATATGTTGTACTTGTGATAGTTTTTCTGTCCTCAGTATGTGTTATGGTATGTCCAGTCGACGAGTCTCTAGCACAACAGAATTTAGACATAACCAAGGGCAACAGTACGGTATGGCTTGGTGGAGAGAAGATCGGATCACTTAGTATAAGATACGAAGATTACGGGGGCCCAAATATTCCTGGAGGCTTGGTAAATATTACTTCGCAATTGAATATGTCGCCCCCAGACGGAAGAGTCTTCGAGGGTTGGTTACTAGATCCAATATTTAATACTTACAACAATCTAAGCCTGGGTCAATTTTTGAATAATAGATTAAATTTCGATCAATTTATGGTAAATCCTGACCTCTACGAATATTTCGTTGTCTCTGAGGAGCCGCTAAATGATCGCGAGTCACGCATATCCAATATTATTGCAGGTGGAACCAGAGTTGATATTGTACCAAATGATACTATCGTAGGCGGAGCACAGATTAGTTCTCCTTAATTCTATTCAAAGGGTTATAAAAGATAGAACGCTTTACTTCTCAATCCTTCTTTCTAACAACTTTATGTATTTAGCCTGGGCTTCAATTGTCGTAAGCAAAAGTCTTTGGGACTGCGCAGACCATCGATCAATATCTATCTTGTTCAAAACTTTGTTAACGAATCTTTCATCCATTGATCTGCCTCTGCATGTCTGTCGCACCCAAACCACATAACCGTCGAGTCCAACCCTGCGGGCTTTGGATCTTATCTATCATCTCCAATCCGTGGGGAGCCCAAAAATCAATGATAATGTCTCAGGCGAGGGAGTATGACAACCTCTAATCCAGTTGTAACCATAATCTTTTTTAGTAGTTATCTTCATAATATCTATAGACCACACACGAACGTAGGAGCCTGCACGATTGGCGTGGTTGCGATTCCGGGTGTCCGGTAGCCAAAACCTACTGTATTTGTCTGACACAAACCCCTGGCTAAAGTCCGCTTATATTGTTTGTTGCTGCATGTCTGCACATTCTTCAAATATGATTGGATTCTCTTTATCTAAGGAGCCTAAAGATGCTTTCGCCTCCCTCTAATAGCTTATAGCTGGATAGGTGTTGGCTAGCTAGCTTTTGTACTGGTTAACTTGACAAGAAAAAACAACTCAATTCATTGAATCACTTTTGCCAATATATTGTTTGACACTAAAACATTGATTATCTTCTCAATATTCTTCTCAGAGGACTTCTAATAGGAGATCGTTAAGCGATCAATTCTATCATCTGGACTTGACGACTTGTATCTGCCCACTATTTGCACTTGCAATTACATTTTCAAAATCTATATCTTCTTCTGGCGGAGTAACCGTGATAGTGGAGAAAGGTCCCATATTTCCTATCCTTTGAGCTCTGCCGTTTTCTCCAAACTGTACTGTAACATCACTTAATGAATTAAAATTGTTATTTGATAATCTTACTGATATTGTCTGTAATGTCCCCATTCCCTCTTCCCTCTCTATAATCTCAATATATAATCCTGACCTCGACAGGAATACAGTTACAACCACTGCTGCTACTATGATGAATCCTATCATTATGATTTTTTTTGCGAATCTGATTTTGTTTGTTCTTCCTCCATGCACGCCTATTTTTCTTCCCCAACCACCTCCGGTTGGCTGATCGTTGTCATCCCATCTTCCCAAATTTCAAGAATTACCTCTTCCTACTTTTCACTCTACCTGCTATAATAGACTCTGACAATATTATTCTAGTTTTACAACTTTGCAACCATAGGCACGTTACTAACAAGCATGCTGCAATTACATATCTGTTATTGTTTATATTGAACATTACAGAGGAGTTGAGTTCTTATATTATCCTACTATCCTTTATTACCCAGCTTGAATTTTATTAATGGCGTTTGCCAGCTTCATATCATAGTTACTAATTCCATTTAGATCATGA
>DASTCR010000086.1:0-2797 GCA_035710925.1 Nitrososphaeraceae archaeon
ACAGTTTTATAAATCTCCCCGACGATTAGCTTCTGAAGGACCCTTTCGCGAGAGGTGGCTTGAATGGCCTATTGTCATCAGTATAACCAATGAGTATATTTTTCAACAATCTCTCAGATCTTGGGCGGCTTATCGCATAGGAGAATTTCCCACGCTTTAAGGTTAGCATCGACACTGGGGAGAAGACAAGACATGCCTTAATTGTTAATTTTCTACAGGATATGTAAATTCAGAGCCTAGTTTTTCACGGGTAACGTTGTCCGTTAATAGAAATGACCTGTCGGAAACCAAGTCGTAATCATGGATGAGGTTGGCACAGATCGGACTGGGAATCATAGCAATAGTTCTCTCCGTTCCCCCGATATACGAACTAATACAGGGCGCAGCGAAAGCACGATTAATTGATTTTTGAATTTTTCCTGTAAACATTAGTCCTAACATATCTGGTTATTCCTAACGTTAGTCAGGACATCGTCAAGGATTTACTGGGTAAAAAGTATTTGAAATTCTTAAAATATTTATTGATAGGAAATCTAGCTCGGGAATATGCAATATTTAGCGTTGCGGCAACGTATTTTAACCGATAAACACATTTGAAATTATGGCATCCGTGAGAAAAAGAGACTCAAACTGGTTTAGAAGAAGATGGCTTGACTTCCGTAATGGTCATAGTATATATCTAATCTTTATAATGACATTTGCTAACTTTGTAACTATTCAGTATTCACTTTTAATCGATAAAATACCTGCTGTCAATTCAGTATTTAATAATATATGGACGTTTGCTATAATCTTCATAGCAGCTTACGTTCCTCTAGGGATGGTTATAGGATACTGGCACAGAAAGAGTCAATGGAAAGTCGAGCAGGAAGCGATGTTCAGAGAAAATGTCGTCGGGGCCAGGATATGGTTGTTTACGATTAAACTCATAGAAGGAAAGGTGTCGGAGGAAGAGAAAAAAAATATGATAGACTTCTTATCTACGATCATAAGCAAGAAATATGTTGCATCACCTAACCCCTGATATCTTTGCTGGCAGACCAAGTCCGTATGCTGTATTGGCTCCTTAATCGAGAATTCAACCGCATTATGCGATGTGCTCAATATCCATGGTCTCCAACCACCCGTAAACTAACTACCTGGGAGGCAGGTATGGCCAGACAAGCGATCAGATTATCTGGAGTGTCCGATGTAGACGATCCACCATATGTCTCCCTTCTCGTGTAAGAAAGCCACTCGGCAATGACCCATTGGTTATCCTGAGTGACTCTAAAAAAATCTGGATCAAGATGGCGTGCTTTTCTTTCCGAATTGTGTTGTCCTAGTGTCAGATCGTATACCCAACTATCATGGTCCCCGAAAGGAGTCCCATAATGGTACTGAAAATCCAGCCTCAGATGTTGGTATAGCGACCTATTGGTTTGATTGTGCTCAGGGGGTTCACTTTTACCATTAATGTTAATTGATAAAATTGTGTTTCTCCTGTCCTCCGCTTTTCCTATTTTGGGGTCGATATTATACCCTAGAGTACAGAGCACGATCGTGATGCAGTCAGCCGCATAAGTTTGGTTGGCAGCTTTAGAGACATATTCAAGTTTGGTGACTTCCTGTTCTGTCGACATACGTTATCTGAATGGAAATGTGCCTATTTCAGGGTATATAAGATAACAAGCACGCGCCAAGATGTTAGGGATTGGTCTTTGCAGAACACTTTGGATGGTATTATATGTCCATGTAACGTTACGAGTCAGCATCAATTACTATACTGGTCCATCACATACGAGGCAATTTCTTTGCAAAACACCTTCTATCCTCGGACGGACAAAACTGCCTTATAGATAGCAGTCAGATCTGTTGTTTGAGGTAGGCTAGTCCTAGTATCACTCATTCCATCGGTGTCTTGATATCCTAGCGACAATATCAACACATAGTCCCCTGGTTTGGGAACCTTAACATAAAAATAATTATCATGGGCAGGAAGAGCTCCAGCTGCCCCGCCGTATTGTAGAATGTTATCAGATTGTTTCTCGTCTATAATTATGCTACCTAGACTAAAAGAAGTATTATTCAAAGAGGCATCTGTTAGGTTTACTATTTCTGTCTTTATGAGCCTGGGTATTGATCCTCCCGATACATCAATGGTAAACAGTTGGTTGTTGGCAGCTCTAATGGTGTTTAAGTCTGTCAGAGCTCCTTCAGATTGATTAGCTAAATATACACCATCCACGAGTACGCCGTCCATAGCAAGTTGTTTTGATTCATTCCATTGTAGACTTCCTTCGGTCTGACTTTGCATGTGTTCACTTTTGATGATCTTAACGTTCGGCAGCTCGAACCCGACTGCATTATCTACGAAATCTAACGTACAATTACATGGAAAATCGCTTTTTGAGACTGGGTATGCGGCTTTCATTTCGATAGAAATCCCCGAGTAATTTGGATGCCAAGCAATATTTGTAAGGACTACTACGAGCACTATTAAGTAAAGCTTGATCGGAAAAAAGATACCGACGAGGAAACGAAGGCTAACCATATTTTCTTTGGTTGTGGCTTCAAACTTTATCAATATATATGCTCTGATCCGGAAACGATTTGTTTGTTCCATCTTTTTTATGCCAGTTCTTTTCCTGTAAAGATTCTTTGGACAATAAACAGAAGAACCATACAGCTTTCTAAGCGGGCGTAGCCCTCAAACAGGTCCTAGATTATCATAAGACGAAAGTAATTCAAAGTTGCATTATGATGTGAGTGTGATGGATAACTATTTTCCTTGGCACTATTCGTGTATCCTTGCATA
>DASTCR010000087.1:0-4925 GCA_035710925.1 Nitrososphaeraceae archaeon
TGTCAACGAAATATTAGCCCAGTTCGAAGAGCTGACATCTAACTCTTTCGATGATCCAAAAGAGTGCTCGTTCAGTCACCTGTCTGTTGATTCAGAACTTAAGGTAATGGGAAAGGGACAATTCGATGATTATTCAAAGGCATTGGACAGGTCTATGAATCTCACTAAGATATTTCTCGCAATTTCCGGCTCAGTAGCATTTTCAATGTTGTTGATAAGCTGATTGGAAGCGCTTGGACTTGTAACTGCACCTGCATCACTTAATACTAGTGATATGCCTAAGGCAAAACCGTATATTCAATCGATTTTTGCGGAAGATCTAGTAGCGGCGGTGGAAACCGGGGTACTTATGGACACTAAAAATGAAGGATATTACACGTTAAATGGATGGGGAGAGATTTGAACTCTCGACCACCTGTGTGTGAGACAGGTATCCTAACCAGACTAGACTACCCATCCATTTCATAGAAGCCATTTGTCTTTGTTAACTTTACTTCCTCAGTACACTGCTTCTCCTAGTTACTTAGGATCTAAAGCAGCAGATTCATTACGTTGTTGTGCGCGTATATTAATAATTCTGTTAACGCCGAATTTTAAGATAGATGAATAGGCCAAGGAATGATTAATGTGATTCTATATCGCCTTTATAGTTTAGTTGTAGCTACGTTCCTTCGCTGAACCCTTGGATATAGGTTTGCTGTTCACTTGTTAGTTTGTCGATTTTTACCCCCATGGAATCCAATTTTGCCAACGCAATTTCTTGGTCTTGAGATTTTTCAATATCGTAAACCAGCGGTTCTAACTTTGAGTTATTTTGGGCTAACCTCAGAACTGAAAGAAATTGATTGGCAAAGCTCATGTCCATCACTTCGGAGGGATGTCCTTCTGCTGCAGCTAAATTGACTAACCGACCTTCGCCTATCAGATAAATCCTGTTACCATTCTTCAAATCGTATTGAGTAGTGTGTTGATTAATATCTTTCTTCCCCACAGACTGATGCTCTAGTGTATCGACGGATATCTCGACGTTGAAATGGCCTGCGTTAGCCAATATGGCTCCGTTTTTCATTTTGGTAACATGTTGATCATTGATTACACCTTTGCAACCTGTGGTAGTAATAAACAGATCTCCTATCATCGCAGCGTCAGCCATGGTCGAAACGGAATACCCATCCAATTTTGCTTTGAGTGCCGCTATAGGATCAACTTCAGTTACAATGACATTTGCACCTAGTCCTGAACCTTTTCTAGCTATCCCTTTTCCTACGTGGCCATAACCTGCCACCACAAGATTCTTTCCACATATCAGAACATTTGTAGCCCTAATAACACCATCCAATGCGGACTGACCGGTACCGTAGTAGTTATCAAAGTCGTGCTTTGTCTCGGCATCGTTTACGGCTATAATTGGATATTTCAGTTTACCAGCCCTTTCCATTGCTCTTAACCTTACAACACCCGTGGTCGTTTCCTCAGTGCCTCCCTTTATGGCGCCTGCGAGTCCATTGGGTTCCTTATGCATTTCCACCGTTAGATCAGCTCCATCATCAATAGTGATGTTCGGTCTTATGCTCATAGCAGAATGTATATCTTGGTAATACTGCTCGGTCGACACACCCCGAACAGCGTATACTGAAACTTCTTCGTTACTTGCTATAGAAGCAGCAACGTCATCTTGTGTGCTCAGCGGGTTACACCCACACCATGAAAGTTCTGCCCCAGCTGCCTTTAATGTTCGTACCAAAACTCCGGTTTCTTTTGTAACATGCAAGCAGCCGGTAACTCGTGTTCCGCTGAGCGGTTTAGACTCCTGATATTTCTTTCTTAATGCAACTAAAACGGGCATGTGAGCCTCTGCCCAGTCAATTTTTTTCTTACCATTTTCCGCAAGAGATATGTCCTTTACGCGATGATCCATACGACCAAAAAAACCCTATGCCATATTATTATTGTTGCCATTAGCAAGTTTTTTCTCGAAACAATTCGTATTGCAGATAAGCTTAATCCATACATTTTCATCTGATTGTCTGACATAAGTATTAGTCAATTGCTAGCCAACTAATACCGATCTCCTCTAGGATGCGATTTTTCTAAGGTAAGTGTCGGGCTCGTAAAATTCACCATATTTGTTTGACATGTTCTCGAGGGTCATCAGCACTTTTTTAAGTCCAAACTCTTCTACTATTGTGAATAACGGCTTTTTCAGACCCATGCCAAGCCTGAGTGATTTGTCAAGATCCCCAATATCGCATACTCCATTTGTCAGGAGCCATGCGGCATTATTTGCAGCAACTGAGACTATTGCTATTGGATCATATTTCTCTGCTTCTGCTTCGCTTAGATTTACTCTCTCATATTTGTTGTCGCTGCCATAGTTGTAAAATCCGCTCCCCGATTTTTGTCCAAGTTTCTTTTCTGAGTATAGCTTTTCTATAAGAGGATGGGGGTTAATGACTTTCTTGTCCCGAGAAACCATCTCTTTACTTGCTTTGAATACAACATCGAGTCCTGTGTAATCTGCTAGCTCAAAAATGCCCATCGGAAAGGCCATTTTAAATTTCACCGCTGAATCTATCTGGGTCATTTCAGCTTTGTCCCTGTCAAGACAATACGCCGCTTCATGTATTAATGGAATAAATATTCTATTAACGATAAAGCCTACAACATCCTTTTTGCAAAGCACCGGTTCCTTGCCGATATTTCTGATGAGGTCCAAAGACAAGTTGACTGTTTCACTGCTAGTTAGATGTCCAGGAATAACCTCCACAAGGGGCATCAATTGAGGAGGATTAAAAAAGTGGAGTCCAATAAAGCGGGAAGGCCTGCTCGTAAGCAACGCCATCTCACCTATTGGAAGAGTGCTAGTGTTAGAGGCATAAAGCGTTTTGTCTTCAGCATACATATCAACCTCGGTGTAAACTTTCTTTTTTAGTTCCATGTCCTCGGGGACAGCTTCTACTAACAAGTCTGTTCCCTTGAGAGCCTCCTTCAAATCAACTACGGGTGTTATTCTACCATAAATTGAATCTGCGTCACTTTGAGATAATTTTTGTTTTTCGACCATCTTGCCAAGCGACCAATGTATCTTTTTCATAGCGTTATCCAGAAATGATTGTTCTATATCGCGTAGCACAATATTGTAACCAACTGTTGCGGCAACTTGAGCGATACCGTGCCCCATAACGCCTGAACCTAAAACGGTAATTTTGTTTATGGTAGTCATTGTCGATTTATGTTCACTTGGCTATACTTTTAAGGTTGCTCTAGAGCGTCGGTGGATTTACTTTTAAGTAAGTGAATACGCAATTAGCTTTAGCAATAATTGGATGTAGAACGCTTTACTGCAGATGTAACCGCTCTCTCAGATAAGATGACGACAGGAGAGTCAGCTGATATTATTAAGCGCATGGATTTTGTTAGGTTCCGCCTCATTGAACTTTACAAAAGAAACATTGTGAAGATTAATCATTCAGCTATGGAACTTGTCTGCGCAAGACACCTCATACGCTATGGATATTCTGTAGATGTCGAAAGGCAGCTAAATGATATCCTCATCTGTGATCTTTATGCTACGAAAGGTGAAGGTGCGGCCATTGTTGAAATCGAAACGGGGTTTATCCCTCCTGAACACGCTTTGGATCCCTTATCATATTACTCTGCGAGGGTTGCAAGCAAAATAGCCAGGTACAGTAAGTTTGCAAACCAATTTGTGCTAGCGACGCCGCCTGTTAGCGTACTTCCTATTCCAAAAATCTTTAGACGCCCTCCTAGAGATCGGGCTAGGGAGGATATAATTATGGTTAAGGAATTATGCGATAAATTCTATCGGAATCCTCCAGTTAGCTTTGGCGAAATTCTGAACAGCCATTTGCATATGGTCTACATAATAAACGTCGACCAGGGTAAAGTGACAGAGATGGATGTCGACTCCTATTTCGACGCATTAGGAGACATGATCTCGAGTACTGCCCTGGGCTAAACCACAGAGTAAACTTCGGCTTGTGGACTTACTGTTTGCTAGTTGTCAAATATTCGTCCTCATACTAAGGGCAAGTTAAGTCCCTATAATGTTATTATCGCGTTGTGCGGATCGATTAAGATTTGAAAGTTTTGGTGTATATGTTAGGACAGGACGAACCATCAAAGTGTACCGCCGCTAAGCTCGTCAAGTTCCATTTGGCGGAACGAACTCGATACATTAGTCATAATACGCTATTGCTAAATCCGTTCTCCGAGGATTCATTAACAAGGCAGGATGGAAATGCGTGCAACTCCGTATGTGCCGTTGATTGTTCATGGGAGAAAGCAGGAGACAACTTATTCCGGCGCAGGGAATTGAGGCGCGGTAGACATAGACGATTACCAGCAATGTTAGCAGCAAATCCAACTAACTATTCCAAGATAGGTAAACTTTCAAGCGTCGAAGCCTTGGCGGGTTCGCTCTTTGTTTTAGGCTGCCAAAACAAAGCTTTTGAGCTACTAAACAAATTCAAGTGGGGTTCTACATTTTTTGAACTAAATAAGGACTTACTTAATGACTACCTAAATGCTAATGGTTCAAAGACGATTCAGGAAATTGAACGACAGTATTTTGGACACCTTTATTAATGGATATTTACCAACAGAATGTGTACTTGTGAGCCAGTGAGCGGGTTACTCGCAAGAGAGGAAACTCCTCCCTCAAAGCAGGCATCCGAATCAGCGATGATTAGCCGGAGACGGCGGGCTACGGAACAGAAAAGATATTCAGTCAGGACGAAACATCATGATGGCCTAGATGGCCTGAGTATGAACTGATACTGAAGTGAAAAATGCCGACCCGGGTGGAGCAAGGCCAAACAGAGCGAAGAGTTCCTGCACTAGCTCAGGTTGGCTGCTAAGTGGAATCCCGCCTAAAACAGAAGGAGGGTTACTGCTGGGACACA
>DASTCR010000088.1:0-4607 GCA_035710925.1 Nitrososphaeraceae archaeon
AATTTCAAACTGCAAATTCTGGCAATTGGGATATCAATTGCAACAATGGCCATAGCTCCGTCGCTCGTAGACAATTTAGCATTAGCCCAAGGAGGTGCCTCAGCCAACAAAATTTTGATTGATACTGACACTATTAATTATCAATGTACAACTTCGACGGCAAATCCAGCCACATCTGGTTTATCAGTCAATGCACATAAGGAGGGCGAAGTGGTAAAAGGAGAGTGGAATATAAAAGGCACGGATAAACCTGGTGAGAAAAAAGGTACAATAACGGGTGGGACATTTGACAAAACCAAATACGACCTGAAAGGTAAGGAAACAACCGATACATTATGTGAAGGCAAAGTGCCTAAAGATATTACAATAAGTGGAGATTGTGGCGATAACAAACAGATAAACTTTCGAATAGTTGCAGGTTCGCATGAAGTATTCAATGGATTTGTTGAGTGTTCATAAGCATAGTTGGCTGGAGTGGAGGTCATTGTGACAAAAGTAATTTTTCATTGTTTAAAATCGTGGAGCTGATGATGCTGTTTAGCCACAAATCTTTCTAAGGCAATCCCGCATCATTCTATTATCATGATGACTCTTATATGATTTGTAGATTTGATAAGGAAATAGCATGTATGATTAGACAAGTATCATTTTTACAAGTAAGGGTGCTTGTTGTAGCACTATGTCTAGTGACCTTTGTAGTAGGCCTCCTTATCATTAGCACAACGGCATCAGCTCAAGACAATAGTACGGATAATCAATCAGAAATTACTATAGTAGATAGAACAATAGTACCTGCAAACACGACTACGATAAAAGCTAACGTAACAGTCATACCCATAAATAACAACACTGCAGCAAGATAGCCAATCCGCTCTTTCCCTCCTTTATGATGCGTTCATATCAATATGTTTATGGAGTGGAATGCCTTGAGGTTGTTATACGTCGAAGCTTATGGCTTTGGGTTACATAATTTTGTGATGATGGATGCTCCAAATAGAGGATTGTAAATGCCTGCACTTTGTATTAGACATTTAGACGTTCAAAATCCCCGACGATAAACTTAGCCCCCTGAGGCAGTAAATCCATTGATTGTTTCATCATTTGGCCTGTTCTTTTATCCTTCTCCATCTTTGTCATTACCTCATTCATGTGCTGGCGGTCTCTATAATAAATTGACTCAATCCACACTTCATCATCTTGATTGGCAGAAACAATACTGGCAATATTTGCAAATCCTTCCATTGGCACATCGGTATTGCTAAGCTTGAAAGCGTCATAGTGCAGAATTCCGTGCTGCTTGAACATAACGTAAGCTTCTTTGCAGATTTGTAACATCGCATCATGATTCCTTCTGGGAACTCTGTATATAATGTGTGAGACTATACTTGAATCAGTCGAACGAGATTTGCTCATGAACAATAGATAATTTGTACCTCTATAAATATGGATAAGGGATCAAAAGTATAGCTGAGCAAAATATTTGTCTGATTTAGGGTAAAGCAGAACCTTACTTTTTATCAAGTTGTAATTGCTGTCTGATTCTGGTGATTGATGATCACTATAAATCAAGTCAACAACCATTATGACTACACGCATTAAAGACCTCACTTACCTTGTCCTCAGCATCTAAAGTTTGGGCCGTCAAAGTTTAAGTATCTTTCAGGCGCTTTAGACACTTCCTATTTTAATAGTTGATCAATAATTCAAATCTGACAGTCTCTTGTCGAATGATCATAAGATTCTCCAAGCTGTATTTGTTGCTGGAAATATCAAAGCCACATGAAGGCTCAGCCCTGAATGGATGGATGACTACAACACTGAGTCTACCTACTGCAGCTAAAGCGGCTGAAAGTCTTGTCTTGGGAGTTTTACTTCCCCTAATCTTATATTCAATGCTACCGACGGAATGCCATGCAAAGAATTGAATCTTCTGCAAAAACTGCAAAGGAAATCGTGATGGAGTTCATAGAGGCCACGGAGCGCCGAGACTTTCAAGCGGCCAGAGGTTATTTGAAGGATAACGTATCGTACGTGTCGCCTCTTAATTCGTTTGATAGGGCTGAACCATACCTGAAATATAATCTACACCTGTACGAGACTGGGCAGTTAGTCAAATTCGACATCAAGAAGGAGTTTGCAGATAGCAACGATTTCTGCATTCTCCACGAGTGGAATTCTCAACTTGTATGTGTATGGTATCATGTGGATGACGATGGGAAAATAAGTTCGGTTAAGGTGATATTCGATCCACGAGCATTCCTCGCAGGAGCCAAACAGAAGTAATCGAAGGTCCTAAAAAATAGTTGATGTTATTGTGGCAGAGGCAGCTGAAGTTGCAGGAGAAGTATTTCTTAGCCTTCTGCTCACTTCATTCTTTATTCCTTCATTGGAATTATATAAAATGGTATTCAACAATGTGTTACTATTTTATAATATGATTGCCTACAGAGAGTAGGTTAAAGATGAGTAGTAGTAATATTCCCACAGACAAGCAATATCCAAAGCTATCTAAGGCATCTTCAGGGTATTTGGAAATTGAATCCTTTAAAAATTCGGACTTGCATACTGGCTATTTTTGTTATAATTGTACATATTTCATCAAAGATAATCATTGCGCAATAGTTGAAGATAATGGCCCTGATGTATATGAAAAAGAATCTGGGATTATAGCACCACATGGTTTGTGCACCTTGTGGGATCCTAATGAGGAGGAAACTCGTTAATAGGATAAAAAAGAGGGATAGGGAGAGGTAAATGGCAAAAATAGGTGAGAAAATAAAGGAAGCAGTTGGTGCAGTAGATAATCTAAGCAAATTCCAGAAGTTTAGCAAGCTAAAAGCATCTTATATTGAATATGACAAGTTCGTTGATTCAAACCTACATGAAGGATACTTTTGCTATAATTGTATATACTGGATTAACGCAAGTGGCGGAAAGTGTATGCTTGTAGAAGATAGTGGTCCTGATGTTTTAGGAAAAGTTTCAGATGTCATAGCTCCCCATGGATGCTGTTCAGGTTATGAAGCAAACTATGATAAGCTACATGATACAAGACCAAATGCTGAAGATCCCGATAGAAACAAGGAAAAGAAGACCACTGCAGATGTGACATAGTAAATTTCCTTTTAACCATACATCCTAATTGATCTAACGTAACTATGAAGAAAATGCTATTATTGCCATTAATATAGGATTAAGCTAAAAAAAGCAAATAGTTCGGATAGATTTTGCATCTCATACCCTATTTCTCAATAACTAGGTGTATGACTTGCTAACCATAAAAATTCCAATAATAATTATGCCAGTAGCTATTGCTTCTAAAATACCTATAGATTCAGCATGAACAATATTAGCAGCAACTATACCAAAAATTGGTGTAAGTGAGAAAATCATCATTGTTCGTATGGTCCCGATCCTTTTGAGAGATTCTAATAGTAGTGAGAGTGCCCCCGCAAATCCAAACAAAGACACTGCGATTATTATCAGCCATTCTGATGGTTTGATGAGTAATAGTGAATCTATGATTTGAAGTCTTGGACGGAATAATGATGATGATGACTCCTCAACTGCAATTGTGGCAATTCCGAAGAGAATAATACCACCTATTAGAAACTTTAGCATTGCTATCTTTGCAGGCCAAATGGTCGATCTCTTTGTAAGACGTCTGCTTATGTTATTGTCTATTGCCCAAACTAGCATGGCCCCAACTATCATAATCTTACCTGGTTCGTATTTGAATAACGATCCCGGAGTGTCGAGTTCAGTTGTTGCAACAAACAAACCTACAAAGACAATAATTATGCCAGAATATCCGATAATACCATTAGGTTTTTCTCCAAAGAACAGAGAGGAGAGCAGAACAGTAAATATTATTTGAGCATTGGTAAGGATTACTGCTTCTGAAGCATCTATATGTTCTAGACCGTAGAATAAGAGTATTGGAGCAAGTACTCCGCCCAGAATTGATATAACAAGAATATCCAGAAAATCTTCTTTATTCTCTATTTTAAATGAGGATCTTGTAATTGGAATTAGTGCAGCAAAAGAAATTGGATAAACTATGGCAGAAAGTACTATCGGGTCAACATTTTCAAGGGGTTGTTTGGCCATTGAAAACGTAAAGCCAAATAACATCGCTGTGACTGTCGCACATATGTATCCAATACTAAAATTCCCCTTAATATAAGAAATGACACTTGCTCACACCTTTTGATTCTTCTAGTTCTCACTTGTGCACTTAAAAGGTTTGTGTAATGTTGTAAAAAGAGGTAATACATACAACTGCAATTTGAGTAATGGTTAGTAAAAGAACTTTGGTTTACACAATTTGTCAAGTTCATCTGTATTAGGTCGTTTACATTATGAGATTTGGAAACTAATTAGGGACATACATATCCAGAAATATATATCATGTATATTCAACGACAGAGAAGTAAGCAAGAATCCAAGCTCATATAGACCTACTTACTCTACAACACTACCTTCAGTTTCATATTTCTGTTCAAGAAGTATAGCAAACGCAACATGTCCACAGTCATCTACATTACAACTCTTGCAGAAAGGTACACCATCGTGGGTTTCAACGACTACATTGTAACCAACAGTGT
>DASTCR010000089.1:0-2985 GCA_035710925.1 Nitrososphaeraceae archaeon
AAAATCTTTACTATGTTACTGATTGGACTGCAGGAAAAGTTTATGCTGTTAATTCCGATGGAACTGACTATAGGACTTTGATAGACCTACAAAAACGAGGAACCGCAGATTTGGAGTTTATCGAAAATGAGAGGATGGTCATAATGCCTATGATGCAAGACAATAAACTCATTGCATACAGACTATTAGAGTAAGTCTTTTTCTAACATGCCATCTTTTTGTCATAATAATACCTCTGAAGTCTGATGCAATAGACTATGACGGACGCAGGTAATGATAATAATGAAAAAGAACCAGAGGAAATGATTCCATTTTTTAGTATAGCTTCTAGGGATTTTGAGCGGGACTTGGGTGTACTAAAAAAAATACTGAACCAGTTTGAACAACGAACACATTCTGAAAATGCATACATATTCAGCAAAAGAGCTACAATGGCAGCAGGATGGTGGTTTTACGATATCCTCTTTAAGCCAGATTTTGTACAAAAGATTTTTCAACTGGCGTTGCCACCTGGCTTTCCTTCTCATAATAAAAAAGCCGCTGCGACAAAGATAGTTGATATGTTTCAATTCAGGTAAAGCTAAATGGTTCAGACGCTAGGATAAAGATGTATGGTGATATTCCTTATGCTACACCATGGTGGTCTTGGCTATTTAGATAACAATAACAGTGCAGGCCAATCAAGTTTGCCTTTGATTCAGCTACAGGAAAACTAGCTTCAGCGAATATACTTCATAGTGATTTGGTTGGTCCTCCTCAACTGATGTCGTTGCTACTTGGGATGCCGTAGATAATTATTATTACTATATCACTAACTATGATGACTATGATAATGACCCCAGCCTTTTTGCCTGCTGCAATTTTTGTGGGTATAATCTCAATATCAATTAACTATTCAGTGCTACATACAACAACTGATACTCCCAAAACCCTGAATGATAAAGAGAATGATAAAGATGAAACTAATAGTAACATGAATGTGCAGCAAAATATGGAGATGTCTACTAAAAATGAACGTTCTGTCGTAAGTGTGAATGACGGTGATAGCAATTTTACATCAATATTTAATGGTAAGACTTTGGATGGTTGGAAAATGGTAGGAGATGGGAAATTTGTAATAGTGGAATCAGATGCCTCTCTTCAATCAGAGGGAGGAATGGGACTCCTATGGTATTCAGAAAAGATATACAAAAATTTTATACTTGAATTGGAATGGAAAGTGTCAAATGAGGATGATAATTCAGGAGTTTTTGTTCGTTTTCCTGATCCTGATGGTAATCCAAATAATCCTGTGAGAGAAGGATATGAAATACAGATAGATGATAGAGCAGGTAACCCTATACATCAGACGGGAGCAATTTATGACTTTGCTGCTCCAGACAAATTGGTTTCAAAGCCTCCAAATCAGTGGAATATGATGGAGATACAAGTAATAAATCAGTCTTATACCGTTCTCATAAACGGAGAGGAGGTGACAGAATTTAAAGGTAGCAAAATGTCAGAGGGTTACATAGGCCTTCAGGCACATGACGACAAATCAAAAGTGTCATTTAGGAATATTATGATTAAAGAAATTAAGCCATAACAATGAAATTTTATTGCAAAGTATATAATTCTGTTTATGTCCATTGAAGAATCTGTCTAAGAATCAAAAGAAGCGGGCTCTTGCTAGAGGCTTAGTTTAGTTTATTGTTCTTCTGCATCATATATTCTACCTCCAACCACTAGTGCCTACTTGCAAATATTAGATTATAGGTTGGTTAATTTTTGTTCTTTCCCACATATGAGATATTATTTCAAAGACAGTTTTTTCTACGGAACCATTAAACTTTTCATGCCATAATTTGGCAACATAATTACCTGGACTATTTTTATTTTCTAGTCTTTTTTCCAATATATTTAGAAATTCTCCCTTTAAACCTAAATCAGATAGACCCTTTTTTGCAAAGTCGAGTTGACTTCTAATAGTATCCATAATATTAAAATGACTCATTGCATCATAACCTGATCTTATAACAGCCGTCCTTTCTTCTCTTAGTACTGCCAGAGGCCGTAATTGTCTTTCTTCACTAATCGCTCTATACAAATAACCAATGAAAAATTCAGTCAATGCAAATAATGATTTAGGAGTTGGTTGTACAGACATTACTCTTGTCTCAATACGATAAAACTCAGTATTCAGTCGAATACGCGCATCATCGTGTCTTTCCTTTTCAAGTCCAAAGTAATCTTTCGCAATAACTGATTTTCTTGAGGTCATATAGTCGATATAGTCTTCTACTCCATCTAAATATTTTGGAATAGATGGGAAACCAGAATTTTGCTGTTCTGATTGGTCATATAAATAGATCCTTGGCTCATGAAATGAAAATACTTTACCAGCAAAAAGTTTACTATTAGCTCCGAGTAATATTGCAGATGGGATTATGTTTAATATATGATTAAACATCAATGCGGTATGGGCTGGGTTTTGGCCCTGCAGGTGAAGATGAAAACCTTGTATTGCCGTAGCTATTTGCAATGCTCTTATCTTTTGCCCGTCAATTTCAACATCAGGGATTTTACTTTGCCATTCTGCAAGTTTTTTGTATCGCGGTTTATCTGTAATCAATTCTTCTTGTAGAATCTGTGGAGAAGGATTAGCACCTAAGAATACAGGGTATACATCCCGATTCTTGTACACGTTTTGAACTACTTTATCAATATAATCTATAAATTGCTCAAATAATATGTTAAGCTCAAGAATATTCTCCATATTTGTTGGCGGTGTTCTGAATTCAAATTGACAGGAACCATATTCGTTATCAACCTGATACTCTTTTCCTTTTAGTTCTTCTATTAGTGGCTGTGCATTAACTGCTTTTGCCTCACTATCGAGCAAACATATTTCGATTTCTATTCCTATTCTAAATTGTTCATCATATTTTTCAGAATCTTTATGAATCCTTTGCTTTAGAACTTGGGCTTGTTTGGCTATTTTAGAAC
>DASTCR010000090.1:0-2512 GCA_035710925.1 Nitrososphaeraceae archaeon
CTAGAACTGGCAATATTGATCCAAAGATAGTTCCACCCAAATTCCAGCTAATGCTGACCCAGAATAAAGCCGAGATTAGAAGATACTGCCAACTTCCCAAAGTTCTTACTCCTGTTTTCATCTGAAGATAGATCAGAAAGATAAGCATTGGCAACAGAAATATTTCCACCGGTAATCCCGTCAATTGCTCTGGCAAGAAATAAAATAAACAACGGAACAATAACGACAAATGTTCCGATGAAATCAAAATTGATACTAAAAGTTTTTTCAGATGGCAAAAACAATGCAAAAAGAAATAGGATCCAACCAACTGATGTTCCTACGTTACTTAATAGAAGGACTTTTTTTCGTCCAAAGACATCAGACCATCTTCCTAATATCGGAGACCCAATAAGTTGGAAAGCAGGATAAGTAGCGGCAAGTAGTCCATAAACTATAGCATCGCCTCCAAATTTCATGACTAAAAAAACTAGAAAAGGTAAAACAATACTAAAGCCAAGAGTACCTACAAAATTAACCAATAATATAGGAAAAAGTGAAGGTGGTTTTACAAGACTGGCCACTATTTAGGCTGCAATAATGTTCCTTTTAAGACTTAAGGACACGATCTCAATATATGAGACAGCCAATAAAGATAAGAATGTCACACTGAATAAGGTGATCACGGAATAATGCGCAGAAGGACGATGACGCTTTACAGAACAGTAACTGATTCTAAAAATAGGTCAGATAAAGGTAGTCGAAATAGTCTTGACATTTATAATTTACAACTACTTATTTTCTCTCTTTTTCACCCATCCCAGCAAGTATGTCATTTAATATAGTCAAATCAAAAATATTCGAAAGGTCAGATCTACTTCCCCCGTTGTCCAAGTATCCCAATTCGTATGCATTGTCAGCTATCTTGAATAACGATTCCTCAACCGGATCAAAAGTGAATTCCAACCTCGTTAATGCATCCCTTATCTCATCGTCAGGAATAGTCTTACCCGTAATCTTCTTAAGTGCTCCATTGAATGCGGTAATCGCTTCCTGATCTTTATTTTCGTTTAACCATATTGTTTTATTAATATGTGCTTGCAAGAACTGCTTAACTATATCTGGATTTTCATTAAGATAATCTGTTCTTGCTATAATATTCGCAGTTACAAACCTCCCATCTGGAGGCCAAAGCTCTCTTTCATCTACAAATATTCTTCCATTAGCTTCTTTTACAAGTCTTGTGGCCCACGGTTCTGGAACCCATGCCCCATCAATTTCCTTTTTTAACATCAAAGTTAGGATATCTGCTGGCGTAACGGGAACAACAGTAACGTTTCCTCCGTTATCTGCAGTATTAAATCCATTATCTACTAAAAACTTTCTTAAAGAAACATCCTGTGTATTACCAAGCTGAGGAGAAGCAAACTTTTTTCCTCCCAAGTCATTTACAGATTTTATTCCAGAATCATTTCTTATCACAAATGACGCACCACCGCTGGCAGCTCCTGATATAACTCTGAGACCCTGTCCATTTGATGCTAAATAACCATTAATAGCTGGATTGGGTCCGACATAAGCGACATCTATTTGGCCACCAAATAGGGCCTCTATGGCCGAGGGCCCCGCATTGAAGACGTAAGATTCAACCTCGACATTTTTGGTAGTATTGTTGCTATTGATATTCAAAATCTTCTGAAAGTCTCCATCTTGTTGTAAACCTATTACTGCCTGTGCATGATTGAGATTAGGAAAATATCCAATCCTTAACGTTCTAGACTGCGAACTAAGACCATCGTTACTATTGTTGCTATTATTTTGGCTTTCATCATTATTGCTATTATTATCCGCTATTAAATTCAGAAAAGGGATACCATTATCTCCATATTGTGTGCTCAGGAATACTGCAATAAATATGCCTGCAGATAGAGCGAATTTAGATTTAGTATTCATAATTTACTTTTCCAATAATTCAGAGTAAATGTATGCATATCTGGTGTTAAATATTATCTATTACAATTACGCATTATTATCGTTATGTATTCAATAAACACAAACAATACTCTTCATCAGATAGATCTTGCATATGTTTTCTGGATCACCAGTCATTACATTTTAGATGCGAGTTCTAATTTAAAATATTTTCATAAAGGCATATTCCAAAGGGGCTCCCCCTGCTGACGAGTTGCAAGAATATGTAAACATTATATCTCAGGTAGGTATGCAGCCCTTGAACAATATACATTCATTCATATTAGGAATAAGCTTCATTGGGTAATGAAACATTATTATGAGTTACAGAACACAGAGAGAGGGGGATTACGGCGGCAATAGGAATTTTGGTCCCAAACCCGTTGAAGTGGGAAAAGAGTATGACGTTCAGGTTACAGAAACAAGTTACAAAGGTGATGGTGTTGCCAGAGTGCAAGGCTTTGTAATCTTTGTCAAGAACGGAAAAGCTGGAGAAAATGTAAAGGTAAAGGTCAATTCGGTAGGAAGTAGATTTGCTATAGCAGAAATCGTATAATTACCG
>DASTCR010000091.1:0-3541 GCA_035710925.1 Nitrososphaeraceae archaeon
CGAAAGAAGATGACTTGGAGAATAATAGTATGGGGTACGGTTTCATTTAGGTGTTACATTCTACTCCTGATAGAATGTTGTTATTACTCTCCAAGTCATGCCATTTACAATTATTAGGACATATAAGTAAAGCTACTGGAGAAGCAAATGTTAAGAATCGGTATCCTCAAACTGCAATATATCAAACGATAAAACTGGGTCAGCTTCTTGGACAAGGCAACTATATCTCCTCTTCCATCCTTCATTTTGGCTTTCTATAAACCCGTCGAGATTCTATGCAAGCCGCAGGGAGACTCAAGGGATCCACTAATGAAGATATTGAGTCTAGGGCCCCTCCTGCGGTGGGGGGAAATTTACATATTGGGCCCTAATAAAAACATGGGTACTTATCTTGTATAAGGAGTCGAGGAGAAAGATAATTGTAAGGTACCTGCAAAGGAGAAATAAAAAGGAAGTGACCTTCTTAGCGACATTATGTCAGCAGTTGCCCTTAATTCCCTGCTATTCTAAAAACTACAAGATGATAATTTTCTAGTACAAGTGGCTAAACGATTTGCAACTTAACATTGTGTACGACTGGAAATACTTAGATGCTTGTACCAAATTTCTTATTAATTCTCAATATATGATAGATTGTAATGGTAAGAAAAAAATTACCCTTTGATGTCAATATTGTAGTATTACCTTCACTTCTGCTGATAGGAGGAGGGATGTTTATCCATTCAGGCATCGGAGTTTATGGTCAGGAACAATCACAACAACAACCAACATTTTCTCCTACATTTTCATCAACAAACCAAACTTCGGAAGGATGGATGACTTCTTTTGATTTGGAGAATTGTGGTTTTGCTTCTACGGGGGAAAACAGCTATTTTATTCTAAAGCCTGGATACCAAGTCACTTTGGTGGGTCAGGAAGACGGTGAGGTGCTTCAACTTGTGATGACTGTTTTAAATGAAACAAAGGTAGTTAATGGAATCGAAACTAGAATTGTAGAAGAAAGAGAGACTGAAGGAGGTAATCTAGTTGAAGTTTCAAGGAACTACTTTGCAGTATGTAGGCCTTCAAACAACGCAATATACTTCGGAGAAGATGTTGATATGTATGAAGATGGTAAAGTGGTGAGCCATGAGGGAGCTTGGTTGGCTGGTCAAAATGGTTCCAAAGCTGGAATGATTATGCCAGGCAAGGTTGAGGTTGGATTAAAATACTATCAAGAAATAGCACCAGGAGTAGCCGAGGATAGAGCAGAAATTGTAAGTGTCACAGAAGTATTAGAAACTCCGGCCGGAGTATTCAAGCAAGTACTAAAAACTGAAGAGACCAATCCTCTAAAACCAGATGAGAAAGAATATAAGTTCTACGCTCCTGGAATAGGATTGATTCAAGATGAGGCAATAAAACTAGTCAAATATACTAGGCCTTAGATTTGTCAAATCAAAATTAAGACCCATTAGCTTTAGAGTTTTTCTGCCTCTACACCTTGATCTGAGTCTATCTGCAACCTACGTGTTGATCTTCCCCTGTCCGGTTTCAAGGAATAGTACTTTCAATTGCACTAAGGCTATGACACAGTATATCCTAGCTGTATTAAGCAGATCCCTAGTCTTTAAGGTGAAGTAATTGCATCACTACTTTATACTATTTCATATTTGCTTATCTCTCTTTGCACAATATTTTATTAACTGACCCAAGAAATGAGACCAACCTTCATTATGCTTTTTGGCTGTTTCATCAGGCTTAAATCCGGTATGAAACAATTTGAGTCTTGTTTTATTATCTTCCATCTTCTCAAGTTCCCATGCCACAACAGTATTCGGAAAGCCTGGTATATTGGGTTCCTGCCAGGTATAAGAGATTTTTTTATTCGGAATAATTTCAGTTATAGTTCCTTCAGGGAAATAGTCCATTTGTCGGTATTCAGAATCTGTTTTGAAGAAGCTGAACTTCATTTTTCCACCTATTTTTGGTTCTAAAATGGCCTGATCTGGAAACCAATGTGTAAGTTCATTGGGATCAGTAATGGCTTTGAAAACTGCTTCCGGCGTAGCATCAATTACTATGTTCTTCTTTATTTCGGCTACTTCTTGTTTTTGCTGTCCCTCTATTTCTTCTGCAGACATTAAAACATATAATGACTACATATATTTAAACATTTAAATAGTTATAGAACCATACAATCATCGTCATATTTGTCATGGGCTCTCCATGGAAAGCATTATCAGAGGACAACAGACGACAAATTCTACTGTTGCTAGGGAAAAGAGACACAACACCTACTGAAATTGCCAAACATCTAAACACTAGTCTACCCTTAGTCTCAACCCAACTTCGTATACTAAAAGAAGCAGATTTGATAACAGAAAAAAAACAAGGTAAGAACAGGTTATATTCCTTGAATAGAGAAAAAACATTAGAGCTGGTGCAATTTTTGGAGGATATGTATGACTATAATTTGAAGTCATTAAAGGAATATGTAGAAAGCAAAGCGAGGAAACAAAGGCAGGAAAAGACTAGATAGATTTGTAGCTGTTTTGCAGAGAAAACAGGGGTTGTATTATTTAGTTCCAGCCTCTTTAGCCTTATGTTTTACTTGTAAATAGTATATCGACTGGTTTACTTTACCATTTGAGCTATTATTACACCCACGTAGCGTAGGAATACCTGTAATTAGTGGTATATGGATCGGATCGGACTAATACAAATTTTATACTATCTCGATGTTTCAAAAATAAAAAATAAGGGTCAAGGAATCTTCCTTTTATTTGGTCCAACTGCCAGCAGTTTGGTTAGCTGCGGTCATATTGCCAGCCATTGTACTTGCATTATCTCCTGTTACGTTCTGAGCCATTGCCGGGGTGGTTACCGTAAGAGGACTGGCCACAGCTACTGCAATACTAAAGGCTGCAACAATTGCAACTGCCATAAAGAACAATTTTGTGTTCATCATCTTGATGTCTGATACGTAGAGTATAAGAATCTACCGTTCACATATAATGGAATGTTTGCCATCTACTGCTAATAATTCTATTAGTAGTCAATACTAATTAGATTACTGTAGTCCGTGGAAGGAAAAAGATCTGCTGGTAAACTGACAGAAATCCTGGGACATAACAAATCTGAAGAAGTATTAAGAAGTATTGCAGAAGATGTCGATTTGTCAGAGGATGAATGGATAAGATTAAGTTAATAAAATTTATTCAAGGTAAAATATAATGGTTGCAGGCTTATCGGAGAAAGTTGAGGTCATAAACGTAATGCTTTATACTATTTCCAATCTTGGCTGGAAATTCCAACTCCTGTTTTAGCTGTGGCGAGTACCTGATCCATCTTAAGTCAGCTTGAAAAGCAATGTCTTGAAATAGGCGTAGCAATTACTGCAGACAATGTCAAAGTATCTAAAATGAAATGCCAGAATATCTATAGTATATGTATGAAATTCCTGCGCATATAAGAAGTAAGGCCTTTTGAAACTATGCTGAGTGTTTTTGATTTTATTATATCTCTAAAAGTATTCTGCCATCTCTTTCTTTTGCAGACA
>DASTCR010000092.1:0-15926 GCA_035710925.1 Nitrososphaeraceae archaeon
TCTAATGGACGCAAACGCACGAGCCGGAGTGACATTTGTAAATACCGATGAATCTGCAGTAAGCAGCAATAGCATCCAAGGAGCCCAGAATGGTATTTTCTTGGATGCACAAAGCAGTGGAAACACAATTCAACTAAATAACGCCAATGACAATGTTGTAGACTTAAATAACGCCAATGGAGAACCCCCCACAATCAACCAAAACACATTCTCTGACAACAACTGCCTAGTATCAGATCCTGGCGGTCTGTGTTTAAGAGGATAGAAGGTATATCCATCTTTCATTGTAAAGATGTCATGAGGAAGTCTTTTTGTAACGATTGTTTTAAAATGGGTTAAGTAAGATGAGACAAACAATCGAAAATAGTTACTGTTTAATTTATACAATTACTAGACCTGCACATATACCATTTTATCATGAAGTTTGTTAACTAGTCCTCAGAAAGCATTTCATGATTAAAATAAAATATGCTTACATAGACAGACAATATTACTTTCTAGTATACCTGTATCTTTGATTTTCAAACATGAAAGTAGATGACGAATGGATCATGAGTATTCTTTATCTAATTGTTAAAATGAAACCAACAAAAAAAATGAGAACCTAATGAAAACTATCTTCGATTCTCCGTAGTTATTTTGATCCCATAGCGTCTTACAAATGAAATGAAATGCAGTGCTAATTCATCGAACGAATTTGAGCGTTTACTGTCCAAGTCTATCCATTTATTTTGCTTCTTAATTGAATCTGGAACTTTAAATGACAAAATTGTATCGTCTTGTCCAAAATGTTCAAAGTCCAACGCATATATCAATCTGGCATTCTTGTATTCAATAGTCCAGTTGCCTTCTTTGCTATATCTTAAATGTTCCAGTTTGAGAAAGCTGACAGCATATTGATAAAAATCTGAAAGGATATCTTCTAAAATTATTTTCTTCTGCTCAATCGATACCTGCCCCGTGTTCTTCTGATGGATAATTTTAGCAGGGATGCCAGCGGCGAAAACTGATTGGGGGATATTTTTTGTTACCGTAGAACCACTTCCAATAGTCGCGTCCTTTTCAATTGTTACTCCTGGTAATACGGTGACATTCCAAGGCAACCAAGCATTATCTTTTATTTCAACGTCTGCAAACTTGTAGGGATTACCTTCTAAGACATTTTGCCAGGCACTATGTGTGAAGATAAGACAATATCCTCCTACACCAACATTCTCTCCAAGAGTTATTTTTCGAGTGGTATTGAGGTATGATCTGAAAAGGATTACAGAATCATTTCCGACTTCTAGGGCACTTCTCTCGCTTTGCATTCCACCCACAAATACATCTCTGTCGATTATAACACGGTCACCAATGGACACTGATTTAAAGGAGTTAATTACTGTCCGTTCTTTAATTGTAGTTTTATTCCCTATTATGACGTTTCCATCCGAAATAATTTTACATCCGGTAAGTATAGCCCCAGATTTTACAACTATCTCTTTTGCTTTAATTTCCACATCTGTAAGGGTTGCGTCTTTCTCTACGGAGGTATGGCTGGAACACAATTTAGAATTTTTTAACCTTGCGGATGAAGATATATTGCTCAATTATGATGACAATATGCTTAGCTGGTTAATCATTTTTGCTAGGTCAATGCCTCTGCATATTGTTACATCATCTCTGGATGTCAGATACTGCAAAATACTGGGATACATTCTGCCCCCAGTCATTTTCAAAACATTCTCATGCCAGATAAGTGTTACAATGTCTTTCTTCATTTTTTTGCATTGATCCAAGGTTTTTTCAAATAGTGCAACCAATTGAGATTCATTGATTTTCATATAGGTAAATAGATACGCATCCATTAGGGAGATGGGAAACTGTATTAGGTTTCCGACCTTGTAGAATCCCAGATCGTCCTTTGTAATTCTATCCTTAAATTTCTTGACAGAGGAGTCATAAACGAACCCTAAGGATTGCAACTTAGAGGCTAACCTGGAATCATTACACAAATAGTGTACCCGATTAGCAGTAATGGGATGCTTGGTAATTAACTCGAGCTGCTTTTTTTCATCATCTAGTTTTTCTAGACTGTTGACAGATTTTGGATCAGAATGTAATCCTATTTCCCATCCTCCGTTGATTAAGCAGCGGATATCGTCTTCGTAATCATTCAAAGAACCGTCCTCGTAAATGGTCCTGAAGAAAAATGTTGACTTGACACCATATTTATCCTCTATTGCCATATAGTCTGGGATATTATAATATGGATTTCTTGTTCTCAGATTATCAATCGTTACTTTATCGAAGCGTTCTTTTCTTTCAAGGATATGCTCTATTGGAGGTCCTTCTTTTCGCCAGTCAACGTCATGGCTCAGGAAAATATATTGCAAGCTAGATGAGGAATGCAGCATCATAATTAATATTTGTAACTCGCACACAAATCTGTCTCTCTTCCCCTTCTATTAAGGCCATAAACCCACGGAGATTTTGTATTGCTAATACTTTATTACACAGTTACATTGAATAGGACTTCGATGGTATTGCTTAATTATCATTTGATAGTCTTGTAAGTTTCTTCGATTTCGTGTTTGAGTCCTTCTAGCTCTTGCTTACTCCTAACTGTATGGTTAGCAGGAGTCTCAGTTCTACTCTTCTTTATAGAAACTATTAATCTATCATTTCTTGGTTGTACATCCAAAAAGGTTCGAAAGTTTAGCGATTTTGCATAGACTATTCTATGCGGTCTTATTTCCTCGATTACGTTACTCCCGAGCGATTTTACGAAATCTTGCAAGTCAAGTAATAATGCTTTTGCATTTTCCTCCAGTCCTGACAAATGGCTTTCAAATGTAATAGCTTCTGGCCTATCCGAATAAAATCCAAACTTACTCATGATTAAAATATGGTATTAAGACTATTTTAAGTAAGGTCATCCTTTTTTGAACGCTTGTCCACAAGACAAATAGTAGGCTAGTTTGAAATATTAATGTTGAATTGTAATCCGGACACAGTAATCAACAAGATACCGTAGACATAGAACTTAATATATACCCCTTAGCGCCTAGTTAGTCATGGGAAAAGGAAATAGAATTCACGGGGTATCAGCCCTAATATTATCAGTAATTATCTTAAGCGTACTAACATATTACACACCATTGGTTGAACCAGCAAGAGCACAAGAGGAAGATAGAAACCCGTTCCTCTCTCCTGCGGTAACAACAATCTCTAGTGCCACTAACAGCATTAGTTCCGCAGGTCAGACAATACAAAATCAAACGGTGAGTTATTACGAGAATGCATCGGGTTATCTTGTCTATCCCTCGTCAGCTTCACCTAATAATGCATCAGTATCTCCGGAGAAACTTCCTGCAATTATTATGATTCATGAAAATAGGGGACTGAATGACAATATCAAAAGTACAGCTGATATACTAGCAAAACAGGGATACGTTGTACTTGCGGTTGATCTGTTCCAAGGACAGGTAACCGATAATCCTGATCGCGCAAGAGAGTTATCATCGGCAGTTAGAAACAATCCTAGCGTTGCTGTTGAAAATATGAAATCGGCAGTCTCCTATCTCAGCTCTCTTCAGAACGTTAATGCTTCTAGGATAGCCTCCATCGGGTGGTGCTTTGGGGGAGGTCAATCTCTTCAATTAGCATTGAATAGTGAAGACCATCCCTTAGCTGCTACCATAATATACTACGGCCAAGTGGTAAACGATACAAGTGAACTTTCTAAGATAAAATGGCCAGTACTTGGAATATTTGGAGACCAAGATCAGGCGATATCTGTAGACTCAGTAGAGGCGTTTGAGAGGGCACTTAATGAAACAGGTGTGACAAATGAAATATACATGTTCCCAGGAGTAGGTCATGCGTTTGCAAATCCATCAAATGATAACTATGCTCCACAAGAAACAGCAGATGCATGGAAAAAAACTCTGTCTTTTCTAGGAAAATATGTGTAGACACAATAATGATCTCAAAGGCAATTGTAGCTAAAATGTACTGGGAATTTCAACTTATATGTTAGTAGAATTATAACCATCCGCTTAGAAAGTCTTCATCTGCCACATCCGCACTCATCTTCATCGGGTACAATGTGAAAATTCTATCTTTGTAGCCATTATGCTTTTTATTACTCAGAGATGTTATTATATAAAGAGAAGATGAGGCGAGATCAATATAGCAGGAAATATTAAAGACCGGACTAGCAGCAAGACTCAAGCTAAAACTGAGACTATTACCTTTAGATTGCCCACTTATCTAATTGAGGAATTAAGAAATGATTCGGAGCTAGAAGGTGTGAGTTTGAATTCTTTTGTTACCCGAATATTTTCAAATCATATACAATGGGAAAGATACGAAAGGAAGGTGGGCCTGCTACCTATGACGAGACCCTTCTTAAAGGAAGTTCTCAATCAGATGACAGAAGAACAGGTCACGAGTCTGGCCCATAAAATTGAGAAAGATAGTTTCAAAAATATATTAAGATTTATGAATGAAAATACCCAACTAGAAGACTTTCTCAGATTTTTGCGAACTTGGCTGACTGCGTCTTGGATGCAACATAACATTGAGATTAAAGAGGGCTCATACCATCGTTTCAATATACAACATGATCTCGGTATAAAGTGGTCACTGTACGTTAAGACTCTGGTATCAGAATTATGTCATGACGTACTCAATATTACAGTTGATGTTAGCATTGACGAGAATCTAATATCCCTGACATTCGAAGAATAACCCTAACAGTTTGGAACCTCTTCCCTGTAATGTAGCGAATCTAGTTTCATCAGATCTTTGAATCTGTTTCTTATAGTCACTTCTGTAACCCCAGAAGCTGCTGCAATGCTAGTTTGGCTGACATCTTGACCCGCCATCTGACAAGTAAGATATAGCACTGCTCCCGCTAGCCCCATAGGGACCTTTCCTGGACTCATTTCTTTCATGATGACTTCATTCATGATACCCATTGCTCGCTTTTTTGTTCTCTCATTTATACCAAGTCTGCTTGCGACTTTAACAATACATTTCATGGGATCCACTAACGGAATTTTAATATCCAGTTCAAATACCAGTACGCCATAATTTCTTGAAATATCTTTGTACGTCAGATTACTAGCAACAGCTATGTCCTTAAGCGTAATAGAAGTTCCCATTTCTCTACATACAATATATACTGCTGCAGCAAGCATTCCGTCGATAGTTCTTCCACGTACTAATTGTCTTTCATGTACCTTTCTAAATATGTAAGCAGTCTTCTCTACAATAGAATCTGTCAAACCCAGTTTATCCTTCAATACGTCGAGTCTTTGAAATGCTCGCCTAAGATTTCTATCTGATGACTTGTGAACATTTACCCAAGCATTCCATTTCCTTAACTTTTCTATTTGGGGAAGAACAGATGCATCTAATACTTTTCCACTGGCATCTATGTTTGCTTTTCCTATTATAGTACAAAGCCCTTTGTCGTGAAAAGCCAAAGATGCAGGTGCTCCTGTTCTGGATCTAGCATATACTTCTTCCATTGAATGGGCACGTCGTTCCTCATGAACATAGTCTTCAATTCTGTCCAAAATAACAATACCACAATTACTACAAATAATCTCTCCTGATTCTGGGTCGGTGATTGTCCTTTGAGTTAAATTATTACATGCAGAACATTTGAGTGACTCTATCATTTTTCTAATTTATTCAACTATCTAACAATGGTTATAGAATTAGTTAAGGAGAATGTTTGCTTAGTATTGCAATGTGTTACCTTTGCAAATACCACATGACGCGTTCATTTAGCCCATAATTTAGGCACTCTGCCTTTCAATTTAGCACAATTATTGAATATCTAGCCAGTAATCGAGTGTGCATATACCAGTTAAACAAATATTGTGTAGAACGGTTGTTAAGTTAAGTAAGCTTATCAAACAAGGTGCTCAAAGACATCACGAATTCTATGGGCAAAAGCTACTTTTGCTGCCCAAGGATGTTGAAATAAAAAATATCTTAATGATGATAACTTAATAACTCAACATGATATAATGTCATTTCAGAAAGTGTATGTTGGGCAAATTCAAAAAGGAAGAACAAGCAGAAAAGGAGAAGCAAGCTCGACAATTCTATAAGTTGCTGCAACTTTTAATGAACGAATTATTTGAATTCGCTTCCAAAGAGGGGCACGTTAAGATGCCATATAATGTATCTTTTGGTTTAGTCTTTGACAAGAGAAATGCACTATTACTCAAAGGGATAGATCAAAAGACGGGTAAGAAAATGTATCTATACAACCTGAGGATAATTGCAAACACTTTCGAAGAAAGAAGAACTCAGATGATGGCAGATAGTACTCCTAATTCTCTGTTTAATTGGATCTATGAAGTATGTTCTCTATATATTAACCCATTTGTTTATGAACACGTAGTAAACATCCAGCACAGGGGAAAAGCGGCTGCTGAAAGAACTACGGCACAAATTGTCAGAGGATTTGTGAATAAACTACTTAGAGACCCAGATCTGAAATATGTATTAGATACTATTAGAAACGAAAAAAAATCTGACAATAGTAGCAAGGATGGAGAGCCTAAGATGCAATAAAATTGAACTAGTAAATATTCAATTGATATAAAAAAATTGAAAACCTTGCTTATTCTTCGTCATGCTAAGTCCAGCCTCAAAGGTCCAAAATTGGCTGATCATGATAGACCACTAGATGAACTTGCACGACAGGACGCATATCGGCTAGGAGGGCTACTCAGAAGCAAGGAATTAGTCCCTAATTACATTGCAAGTTCAACAGCGCTAAGAGCTAAATCAACAGCAGACCTTGTGGCAGAAGGTTGTGGATATGTAGGAGAGGTTGTCCTCAAACAGCCACTATATCAAGCTAAGCCGATAGACTACATGAAAGTCTTGGAACGACTTCCAGATAGATACCAACGAGTACTGTTGGTAGGTCATAATCCCACCATAGAAGATATAATAGAAATTCTTACCGGTTCATCAAATATAGCAATGCTACCTTGTACTTTAGCTCATCTAGACCTGCCGGTTCGAAAATGGTCTGATCTAGGTAAGGGAATCGATTTTGAAGCAAAACTCATCGATGTGCTCCGCCCATAAGGATTATCTACGCCTAAATCGCCACTAAACACTGCGCCACACAAAATCTAATTGACCGATTAAGGCATCATTACTGTGCGGTCAGCTAAGGTTCAAAGGAGAAGTCGCTGATTGATGAACTAAACATAGCATGAGTTCTTTCGAGAGGTTTATTTAGACTGGTTCCTGTCAGAGAAATGCCTAAACCAGATTAGGGATCTTAATTTAGGAGCACATTTTTGGACAAGCATACTTAATGGAATATTTTTAAATTATTCTACTCCTAAATAGAATGTGTCTTTAAGCACACAAAACGGACAACAGAGGAGCAGCAGTAGAGTAGTCTCCTTTTTACCAAGTGGTACTGAAATCATCTACGCACTTGGTGCTGGTAATCAAATTACTGGAGTTACACATGAGTGCAAATATCCTGCTGAGGCCAAGAGCAAATCCAGGGTCATAGACTCCTCATTTAATCCTAAAAATATGACGAGCAGAGAGATTGATAATAAAATAGTTGAACTGATGAAAACAGGAGGAAACATATACGTAATAAATGACCAAGAGCTAAAAGAAGCAAGACCTGATCTAATCATAGCTCAAGGTGCTTGCGAAGTCTGTGCGCCCTTTGCTAAAGAAATAGACCGTGCAGGTTCTATTCTAGGTTACATGCCCGAATTGCTAGTAATTGATCCTCATGATCTTGACGACATATTGATAAGCATAATGGATATCGCAGAACGGGTAGGAAAAGTAAACGAAGGCCGCAAGTTAGTAGTATCGCTGCAAAGTAGAATTGACAATACAAGGAGGATAGTTAGAGAAAGAATTGATACAAAAACACGTAATATTAATGGTACAGAACCCCCTACATATGGATCTAATCCAAGAGTGGTTTGCATTGAATGGATCGATCCATTCTTTATTGCAGGTCATTGGATTCCACAAATGGTGGATATAGCAGGAGGCAGTAATGGTTTGAGTAGCGTGGGGCAACCATCATCTCGAGTGTCATTAGAAGAAATTATGGAGTTCAACCCAGATAAAATTATCCTAATGCCCTGTGGATTTGATTTGGACAGAACCTTAAAGGAAGCAAAAACATTAGACAAAAATGATAAATGGAAATCATTGCAAGCTGTAAAAAGAAATGAAGTTTACGCTGTCGATGCAAACGCCTATTTTAGCAAACCAGGACCAAGAACAGTAATCGGGTTAGAAATACTGGCAAAGATAATGGATCCAGGCTTCTCGGTTGAATTGCCCCCTAATTCAGTTTACAAGCTAACAAATAGTTAGATAGCCTTTTTCTTACATGAGCTAACATACAAGTTTCCTGCTGTTTTAAACTATTTGTCATCTTCTCATACATTGCAGATTAGTAGATGTATTATGCAGTAGTACTGTGTGGGTAAAATTCCTTAGTCACCCTACCCTACCACATATAAATTTAGATTACTCAGGGGTGTCTAAGAAGTTTACATTATGGACTACCTTCCATCGACTGTCCTGTTTGTGTTTCCATATTTATCATAATAAACCAAGTGGCTCAAAGCAATTCTTCCAATCCTTGCTGGCTCTTCATCAGGATAGCCAATACAAATGATCCCAATTGGTCTGACCTGGGCAGGTATATTCAGAATTTTAGATACCTTTGCATCATCAAATGCACCAACAAAGCACGCACCGATGCCCTCGTTGACCGCTGTAAGTAAGATGAGCATTGAAGCAAATGCTCCATCTGTAATGCTATAAAACTCTGTTCCTCGAATACCATATCGACCGACAGAACGAGATGTATTAGAACACACTACAATTAATAGAGGAGCATCCTCAACGTATTCTTGGTTGACAGCTGCCGCCCTGAGCTTTTTCTTTATCGCCGGTTCTTTTACTATGATAAATTCCTGAACCTGTGTATGTCCTGCACTTGGTGCTCTATGTGCATTTCTAATAAGTTTAGTTATTGTTTTTTCTGATAAAGGCAAATTTTGTTTGTACCTCCTTACCATTTTTCTTTTTCTGACAACATCCTCAAAATCCATAGCTGTTAATGTCATACATACTTATTGAAACAATTGAAATAAGGTTCCAGTAAATCTCATTTCCTCAGATGCAAACTTCCCATTCCAATGATATGTAGTTTATCATGAAGTCCACTGCACCGCTTTTCGTGCAAATAAAGAGCTTTAGATCAACATGAGGTATATACACTACTCTTGTATATTTTATTGCCACGCTATGACTTCATCTCAAATCCTTTTGGCTTGCTTCTCGATTATGATCTCAAGCTTTGCTAGTTCATCGTATGCAATTAGCGTTGCTGCTGCAAATGCAACCGAAAGTAACAATCACGACCATAGGGGATGTCTTTTTTCCATTGTCATCTGCCCAAATATTCACCTACATAGGGAAGAGTCGAAAGAAGCAGGCGATAAGATATTTAGAGCAGTAAATCAACTCAATTCTACTAAACTCAAGAATTGGGTAGACAATCTATCATCTTTTCATACCAGACATACTGAATCAGAATTTATTGAAAGCGTTGCTTACTGGCTCAAAAATGAGCTTCAAAGCGCGTGTGGGGACGGGGTTTACTTTCATAATTATACCCAAATAGATAAAGAGACAAGTTACAATTTGAAAAATATTATTTGTAACAAAGAAGGTTCAATGGCAAACGGTGATAGTGACCCTCTTATTTTGATCTCGGCACATTATGATAACCGGATGCAAAATATCAGTCAAACAAACGCAAGAGCTCCAGGAGCTGATGATAATGCTAGTGGAGTAGCTGCGATTCTAGAACTAGCCAGAATTCTTTCTAAGGTTAATTTGAAGAATAATATACAATTTGTCTTATTTTCTGGGGAGGAACAAGGTCAATGGGGTTCAACGGTTTATGCAAAGCATCTGCAGGCTAACGATACGAGATTTAATACCGTTGTGAACTTGGATATGATAGGATATCCTCCCCATGGATTGAATAAAATAACTGTCGAATATGATCAAGGAAACAAGATTACAACAAATGACATATATTCAAAAAACATAGCGCATTTTATTGAAAATATAGCCTCAGAATACACAAATTTAGATACATCCTTGCACACACTCGGGAAAACAGACCTTATTCCATTTGAGGCTACAGGGAATATAGTTATAGGTCTTCACGATGGAGGATCGGAGATGAATCCTAATTACCATAATGTATCTGATACCCTGTCTACACTTGATATAGAATATTTAGCTTCAGTAACAAAGCTTGCGCTGGCAACAATTTTAAACCTAGACGAACTTGATCATACTACAAGTTTGTTCAGTGCTCAGAATGACCGAATTATGAAAGAGCATCCCGTTTACGGATAGTAAGCACTAAATGGGTAACGGCGGAGATGTGGTAAGCAGGGATCTACCTACGAAAGGGCACCGAATATTACCCACTTTTGTCCTCTAAACACAGACTTACTTACGGCAGAACTTGTTCGAATATAATTTTTCAACATTATTGCAGCTTCCCGTTGATAGCAGGTACGCTATTTATTCTCTCTTGTGTTCTTAATTGCCTCTTTCAATAATAGTTCGTAAATTGAAATCGCTGCAACTGCACCACTGGCTGCCGCAAAGACAACATAATGCCTATCGGTGTCAACATCTCCAACAGCATAAACATTACGAACCGTAGTTTGCTGTGAGGAATTTACCTTAATGAATCCCTCTTCGCCGTCTAACTCACATCCAATCTGTTTGGCAAGTTCATTTTGAACTTTGTAGCCTAGATAGTAAAATATGACATCGATCTCATAGGACCCGCTCCTTTCGCAGACTATCCTCTCAACACACCTATTCGTATTACCAGAAATTCTGATTATTTCATCGTTTTCGACTAGTTTAATGCCCAGAGTTTTAGCATCATTTCTGTCGACATCTGTTAATTGATAGTTGCCTTGTACAAAGACAGTTATATCCCTCGTCCAACCCAAAAACTCTTTTGCATATGAGATGGTGTTTTTCCCATATGTAATGATGCCTAGCTTTTTATTTGTTGTCTGAAATCCATCACAATGAGGGCAATGCCAAGCACCATTTCCATCAAATTTTTCAAAGTTTTCAATATTTGGTTTTGAATCCTGTACTCCTGTAGCTATTATGAGGTATTTTGCTTTGGCTATCTGTTGTCTTGAATTGGTACGCAATTCATAAAAGATGTTGAAGTTGTTATCCTCTCGTTTCTCCACCTTCACAACTTTTTCTTTAACTACTTTAACTGAATAATGAAGGACATCTTTCCATGCTTTTTGCAAAAATTCCTGTGGTGAACTATTTTCAAAACCCAAATATCCATGAATATATTTACTTGTATGATTTCTTGTATTACCATTATCAAAGACCACTGTTTTTCGGAGATATCTTCCAAGAAGTAGTGCAGCAGATAACCCCGAAAATCCTGCACCAATTATTGCAACATCAAATATTTCTGGACTTTCATTGCGTTGCGTGGTTTGATCTATAATATTGTGGTTACTCTTGTTGTCGGTCGTCTTAGATTCGCTTATAATTTCTGGATTAAAATCAACCATAAAGTTTCATTTTCCCGTGTCTGCTCCGTGGAGATCCGCGAATATAAGGGTTGAGCCCTTTTTGCATATTTATATGTCCTTCAGTTTGCTGTCGGACTATACAATTTGATAAATACGAAGTTGACTTCTGATATACAGTATAAATTAGCATGGAAGAATCAGTTGTTGCCAAGTCAACGGGAGAACAAGAAGAAGAAGATATGGAGCCTCAAGATGCGGCACTATTTAGATATTTAAGAACGAGAAAGAAGATATCCAAGGAGGAGGCTAACTATAGAGAACAGAAACAACATCAGCAACAACAGCAGCAAAACAGCAGTAATTTTAATAATGTTAGCATTCAAGCGTGTGAAAAATGTAAATTTAATTTGCCCGATGAAAGTATGTGCCATATAATTGAGGGCAATGTCGACAATAAACAAGGTATATCAAAGTATTTTTCTCCAAAAGGCGAAGGTATGTTGCCTGGTGATATTGTGTGGGAATTTGTTAAGAGGATGAGAACTAAACTCACCTATGACGAGGGCCACGTTATTAACAAGGGTGCAGAAAGTTTTCAGTGCAAGGATTGTAAATACTATATGTACTATGGTAATTGTTTGTTGATCAGAGGCAAGTTCACTCCAGAGATGAGTTGTGGCTTTATTGTAAAAATTGGCAATGGGACTGAAGTTTAAATGCTACTTTAAGACAATAGATTTTGTTCACGAACAAGATTACAAAACATATCCAAATAAACTATAGAGTATACCTGTATAGTAGAATAAGTTCAAATGCCAAGAATACAGCAGAATAGTATGCCAACGTCTCTTCATTATGCTCTTACAGATTCCCAATGTGGGGTATGTGGTGGACAGCTAGAGTGGAAAGCGAATTTTAATGATATTAATCAACCAAAGTACACAGCACAACATTGCAATCAGGATTATGCTATTCATATAGATGCTGTTAAAATAGAGGTGGTGACTCATAAAGTTGGAACAGAAGCCACAAGAAGAATTAGCGATGAGCCAAGGGCGATAAAAATGGCAAAAGGACTGGCGGAAGAAGAAAAAAAGACAAAGCAAAATTGAAGAACTGGTACGTCTAAAGTTACGTGCAAGTTTTGAATTGTATACCAAACTTAACACGAAGTTAAAAGTTTGAGGCAAGAGGTTACGTTCGAAAGAAAAAATTAGATATGTGGAGGTGCAATGTATTAGCATCATATATGAGTAAAGAAGCAGAAAGAGAAGAGATTAAAGATGAGACTCATGAAGTGCAAGATAGTGAACAAGAAGAAGTCGATGAAGATGACGAACAAGAAGAATTAGAAGAAGGAGTTGAATAAAATAGTTATAGATTCATTTGGCATGTGTCCGTTCTATCCAAAGGTGTCAATGAAAGAATCAGCATATTTCCAGAATTTACCTCTGGAAAGTAGGACTTTTCTTCATCATGACCATATGATGCCAAGGCACTTAGAACTACCTCCTAAACATGACATAGTTTCCTAACCTTACGAAGTCTTGGTAAAGGTTTGATTCAAACTTCTCCGTCTATTGAATTATGGATGAAGGAATAGTTATACGTACGACGATTTTAGACAATTTGAGCGAGATTAACGTAGCCGTAATCCTTATCTTGTATGTAACTTATGTATCTCCAATGAAGAATAGCCATCTAACTATTCTTGTTATCGGTAGTGTCTTTTCCGCAACAGCGATAGGGCTTGGCATAGCAACATTTTCAAGGTTAAAAAAAGAACAACAAAGAAAGAGGCTACAAAGCGGAAATAATGATAGGGTAGAATATAACCTAAGACAAAGGAGAGACAAATTGACTAAAACAACTGTGAAACCCCACGATACTGAAATAAAGACGGTGTCAACTATCGGAACGGGACTAGAAGGTGAAAAGGCACGGAGAGTTAGAAGGTATAAATCGGACGGAAGACCTGTTTATGAATAGCGATCATTGGAAACATTATGTTCTCTTACGTCCGCCCTGCGTTGACTAAAATATTCCATGGTAGACTTGTGGGCAAATTCGTTGTGATCCAAACTTCCTAAAGTTACACCCACCCCGGCTTGAATTTCTTCCCACTCTTGCCAATATTGCACCTTTGTCTTACTGTCTTGTAGGTACGCACATCGATATTCCATTCAAGCACTTGTTTTCTATTAAGTATGAATTGTCATAACTTAAAAGTTAATAGTTTTGTTTAAGTCTGGAGTGTAATTGAAGAAAATGAGAAGCTATATTTTTTGGAGATAAAACTACAAGGGATTATTCTACACAATTAAATGACTGATTGTCAGAATTAATCTTCCCTGAGGAACAATTATTCCCTAGATCTTGTAGCTTGTACCTCTCCATTGTTTGCTTTAACTATTATCCTGTCATAATCCATTTCTTCTGTCTCTGGATTCACAAAAACGGATGAAAAAGGACCCATATCTCCGATCGTTTGAACTTTTCCCTGCTCACCAAATTGAACGCTAACATCGTTTAGCGTGTTAAAGTTGTTATTGTTAATTTTAACACTCATTGAACCAACTATGCCGCCTCGTTCTATGACTTCTATGCTCAGGCCAGCCCTTGGTATAAATACTGAGAGGATAACTAAAGCTACGATGATAAAACCTCCTAATATCGCAAATTTTCCGATTCTAATCCAATTTCTTTGTTTGCTAGGAAATTTTCCAAAAGTATCTCCGTATTCATCTTCCCATCGACCCATATAGTAAGTTCGCGTCTTCACGATTTATACTTTATAGTGGTCAACGTTAGTGCGTTTCTTTTTGTCCTATTTTTCATTCATATTTTATTTTTCTTCCCATAAGTGTTTCTGAAAGAAGGAAGAGAACGGCATTTTGTAACAACTAGAGCGAAGCAGCCATTTGATTTAGAATGTACCTAAGATTAATACTTATTATACTGGGCCTAGCTACAATATAGCCCCGTGGCACTAAAGTAATATTTATCCAGAATGGATTCTAAATTATGGGAGGGAGCAAAACAATTGGTTGATAAAATAAAGTGTTCGCATATCCTAGTAAAAAAACAAAGTGAAGCAATTGCAATACTGGAGCGAATAAAGAAGGGTGAAAGCTTTGCAAATCTGGCAAGGGAGTTATCTATCGACAGAGGAAGTGCAAAACGAGGAGGAGACTTGGGTTTGTTTGGAAGGGGAGTTATGGTAAAAGAATTTGAAGAAGCAGCTTTTAAGTTGAACAAAGGGGAGATTACTCCCAACCCAATTAAAACAGAGTTTGGATATCATATTGTGAAGAGAGCAGGATAGGATACTGATTGGTACCTAACATAGAGAAGAAAATTTGACCCCCCCTGAGTGAACCTTTTAAAAAGTGAATAGAAGAGGTCAAAAAGATTCATACCAAAATGGTGAATGACTGAATCAAAGAACAGAAGCGTTGAGCCTCCAACTTACGAGGTCACCCTATCGTACTAAATTTTGAAAGTGACTTCCACAAATACCATGTTGCAACAGTTCTGTGAGGTATCCATGGCTGGGCTATAGCTAGCATCTCTGCAGGCTTTGGAAGATCTGATAATGAGTATATATTGTGCATGGCTTTTCTTAGTCCTAGGTCAGTAACAGGTAAGACATCAGGTCTTCCAAGACAAAATATCAAAAACATTTCTGAAGTCCATCGTCCAATTCCTTTGACTTGAATTAGTTGATTAATGACCTCTTCATCTGACAGCTTGGGTAATAGATCTAGCTTCAGTTTTTGTTCTTCAATTTTGGTAGCAAGATCCTTGAGATATAGTACCTTCTTTCTCGATAAACCAACTCTGGACCTCAATTCAATATCTGAAGTAGAGACTATATCCAATGGCGTTGGCATCATATTGTTATAATACTTCATAAACCTGGTATAGATAACATTAGCAGCCACTCCTGCTAGTTGCTGATAAATTATCGATTCGACTAGCGACTGAAATGCGTCGGTTCGTAGTTTGATTGAATACTTTCCAACAGTTTTTATCACGACTCCAAGCCGCGGGTCTGCTCTGGAAAGATACTTGATAGGAACTACGTGCATTTCAGAAAAACAATATAGTCATCATGATCTGTTCATATCAAACATTTTAGCCGAAAATTGCGCCAGTTTCCTTAATGCAAGAATTCTCTGTTCCCTTTCTATATCTGCTCCCTCAATAGCAGAGGATAGATAACTTATAGACTTATCATAAGTTCTCCTGGCAACTGGATACGGGACACCATCTTTTCCGCCATGCGCAAAATTATACTTC